>NZ_DFMZ01000122.1:0-14504 GCF_002375825.1 Aneurinibacillus sp. UBA3580 | reverse complement strand
ATGACGGCGACCGCTCGAATGACGGCGGCCTTTAGAATGACGGCGGCCTTTAGAACGATGGCGACCTTTAGAATGATGGCGGCCTTTACTGTGCTTTCCTGCGGCTGTTGGCTCTTTATCTATCTCAACTGGCTCTCTTCGCATAAACATTTCTACTAACTCGGCATTTGCACTATCAGAAATAACTTCACGGATTTCCTCCTGTGTCAATGTCCTCATAATAAACACCCCTTTTTGCAGATTCCCTACTTAATTGGCAGGTATAATATTTTATGGATGAACAAAAAAATAGTGTGGACTTATATAAAAATCAATCAACTACCCAGTTTTTGTAACCTATCTTTCTCTCCTTACATAAAATGTAATCAATAAAAACGGAGGGAAGAAATATATGGTAATTACTAAAACTAGTGATATACCACACTATTATCTATACATTCATCCGAAGGATTTACATGAGTTGCGGAGAGATATATGGTGCGATGAGCCTGTACCGGCTAAACTGAAAACAAACAATATGAAATATGAAATCGATTTTGCCTATCGCGGTTCGCTTACCCGTAAGTTCCCAAAAAAATCCTATTATGTACGTTTTATAAAACATGCCTCGTTATTTGGAGAGCAGGAAATCCATCTAAACGCTGAATACGCTGATCCTTCTTTAATCCGAAATAAACTCTCCCTGGACTTTTTTCGGACGATTGGCGTTCTTTCACCACGCGCTCAACATGTTCTGCTCACCCTGAACGGGAAATTTTTAGGAGTCTATTTGCAACTCGAATCCGTAAATGAGCTATTTCTCCAGAAAAGAGGGCTGCCTTTAGGGCCGGTTTATTATGCAATTAATAATGACGCAAATTTTTCATTAGTGAGCCATCATTATAATGATGCAAAAAAAACACTTGAATCCGGTTATGAACGAAAATGCGGCACCAAATCAGATGACGAACTTCTGCGTGAATTGATTTATAAGATTAACACCATACCGCGTTCAAGTTTTAGTAAAGAGATTGCTTATTATATTGATGTAGATAAGTACTTCCGATGGTTAGCAGGAGCGGTTTGCACTCAGAATTATGACGGGTTTGTCCATAACTATGCTTTATACCATAATAAGCAGACAGGCTTATTTGAACTTATTCCTTGGGACTATGATGGAACATGGGGAAGGGACTGTAAGGGGAAGATGATGGAGCATGATTATGTTCCAATTGAGGGATATAATACTCTTTCCGCACGGCTTCTCGACGTTCCACATTTTCGATCCAGGTATTGTGAACTTCTTGAAGAAATACTTGAAACTTCGTTCACTCTAGAATCACTTGAACCTAAGATTCATTCGCTAATGAATTCTATTCGTCCTTATCTTGTAAGAGATGACTATAAGAAAAAAGACATCCAGAAATTTGATGCGGAATCGGAGTACATCACCCGTTTTATTGTGAAGAGAAATCATTATCTGCGTGAACGTTTGTCGGATTTAAAACAGTAATTCCATGAATACTTCCCCACTGAGCGGGCAATCGCTGAAGCGGGGGCTTCAATTTTACAATAGATCGCGGCTTGATTTTGGGGTGAGGATATTCTTCAGTACAGGCAGCGATTCGTACACATAATGGGTCAGCGTTACAATAAAATACCGGCATACCAGTTGCCGCCTGCATGGCATGCCGGTATAGAGGCAGGTTTGTACATTCCAGCACAATGGCTCCCTTTTCACTCTATAAAATTATAACAGGCTTAGTTCATTCCCGCTAAAACTTCAGCGTTCTTTTCATTGTAACATTCCATGCATAGCGCATCTTTTTCCTCTGCTTCATATTCTGTTAATTTAACGCCGCAACTTCTGCACGTAAGCTCAGTAAAAACTATATTCATTTCTATTCCCTCCATTATCCGTATATTTTTGCAAACCTTTAAACGCAATCATTTTGAAGGGAGCCAAAGTCTACGTTATTACAATTTCCTATACGAAATAAGAATAAAGCAAGTTTCTGTTTTTCTGACTTTTTACAAATCGTACACAAAATTAAGATTACAACAGCAATTGAAAGATTCGGAAAATCAAAGACGATAAGCAAGCAAATGAAACCCCGGCCTTATGTCATTGACACCAGGCCGGGGTTTGTAGTTTACTGCACCGCTTTATGCAAAGAACGACGCGGCAGTTTCCATTTATAGAATACAGACAACACTCGCAGCACAACAATCGCAACGCACAGCCCATACAACTGTACGGAATCTCCAATGTCTACAATCCCCGTGCCGATGCACAGCCCGGCTCCGATCGCCCATACAGCGTAGATTTCTTCCTGCAGCACCATCGGACGCCGACCCGCCAGCACATCGCGAATCACGCCGCCGCCGATGCCTGTCATTACCGCCGCCACGATGATTGCGCTCAACGGACGATCGAGCTGCGTCGCATACAACGCGCCCTGCACAGCAAATGCCGCGAGACCAATCGCGTCAAAGAACACCTCCGAGCGACGCCAGTATGCGATTAACTTTACCGGCAGAAAGAAGAACACCAGCATGGTTAGTAACGCTGTCCATAGCAGCGTTCCCTGCTCCCAAAGCGTAGGCACCGGAATACCGATAAGAAAGTTCCGCACGATCCCGCCACCGAATGCAGTCGCCATGCCAAGCACGAATACGCCGTATATATCATACTCTTCTTCCATCGCCACCACCGCGCCGCTCAGCGCAAACGCCATTGTGCCGATAATGTTCAAAATCTCCCACGTCACGCTGCATCTTCCTCTCTATTTTTCCCTCATTGATATTTAATCTTTCAACAGGTTACAAGAGGTCCTTGCACATCGTCAAGCAAAACCGCCGACAAGATAGTTTATTCGAAAAATTTCATCGTCTATCTTTTTGCATTTTACAGCATTGACAGGTCAGCCCGAACCTGTTATTCTACGGATAATTTCATAGGAAAGTCCACTGGGGGTGCCGTAACGGCTGAGATAAGGCGCAGTAGCCTTGATCCCTTCGAACCTGATCTGGATTATACCAGCGTAGGGAAGTGGCATGACGACTGGCCATTCCAATTTGGTTGTGATGGCGCGTTATTCTTTGTCTCGCATGCCGCTCTACTTGTAGAGCGGCTTTTTATTGGGGCAAGGGACCGGTGGAGCACTTTCTTCTCTGAAAAAATTGATTTGTTAGGAGGAATTTATATGATGACATTTACCCAACAGCTTCGCCAGGATGCCGATCCAATCTTTGAGGCCATCTTCGCTCACCCATTCGTGCGGGGCATTGCCGATGGGAATTTGGACAAAGAAGCCATCATCCATTATGTAAAACAAGATTTTGAATATCTCAACGCCTTCGCCCGCATCTACGGCATCGCCATCTCTAAATGCGAGAAACGCGAAGACATGGCGATGTTTGCCGAGCAGATCTCATTCGTACTGCACGGCGAAGCCCATCCCCACAACAACTTGTGCCGCGTAGCGGGCGTCCGTTATGAAGATGTGCAGGGCTATCCGCTTGCGCCGAATGCAAGCCATTATATTCGCCATATGCTGACGGTCGCGCATGAAGGTACGCTCGGAGAAATCATCGCAGTGCTTCTGCCGTGCCCGTGGACATATCTTGAAATCGGACAAAAGCTGCTTAAAGAAGTCAATCCCACTCCTTCGCACCCGTTCTATGAATGGATTACTTTTTATGGCGAGGCATCCATGAACGTGCTGACCGATCGATTCTGCGCACGGCTTGACCGCTGGGCGGAAGAGGCCAATGAAATGGAGAAAGAAAAAATGAAGCAGCATTTCCTTACCAGTTGCCAGTTGGAATACCTCTTCTGGGATATGGCGTATACAAAGCAAACCTGGCCGGTTGAGTTGGGACAGGTGATGAAACGATGAGTTGGAAAATGCGGGAAGTTGTACTGACCGTCGTACTGTCCATCGCGTGCGGCGTGCTGTACCTTGGCTGGTCTACCCTCTGGCTTCCGATCTCGGCGCTGATAGGACCGGTCGGCGCTGAAGTGATGTTCGGTGTCTGGGTGGTGGCGAGTCCGTTGATCGCTTATATTGTACGCAAACCGGGCGCCGCACTGATTGCGGAGCTGGCGGCGGCGGCCGTTGAAGTATTCACGGGCAGCCACTTTGGTCTCTCTTCGCTGTTAATCGGATTCTTTCAGGGACTGGGCGCCGAATTGGCCTTTTTCCTGTTCGGCTATAAGAAGTATTCATTGCCCGTCCTCATGCTCTCGGGTGTACTCGCTGCGGTCGGCAGCATGATCTACAGCCTGCTGGCCAATGGCTTCGGCTATTATACTCCGGGTGTACTCGCGGCTACGTTTGCACTGCGAATAGCCAGCGGCGCTATCCTCGGAGGAGTACTCGGAAAACTGATAGCCGAATCGCTGGCGAAAACCGGCATTCTTCAGCAGTACGAAATGATGCGGCAGCGCAGACAGCAACGTGGTGAAGGATATGATTCCGTATCTAGGATGTAACAATCTTTCGGTCCGTTTCTACGATGCTCCCTCCTTCACGCTGCAACATCTGAGCCTTTCGATTCAACGTGGCGAAAAAGTACTGCTGCTCGGGCCAAGCGGCTGCGGAAAATCCACCCTCCTGTCTGTGCTGTCAGGAATTATTCCCGCCGCGATTGAAGCGGAAGTAAAGGGCGAGGTGACACGCCCTGAATCCGTCGGCATAATGTTTCAGGACCCGGATGCCCAATTCTGCATGCTGACTGTCGGTGATGAGATTGCGTTTAGCCTGGAGAACCGCCGCATTCCGCGGGATGAAATGAACGGCCGTATTGAAAAAGCGATGGCACAGGCGGGTCTGTCTGTGCCCAAGGATACGCCGATCGAGACGCTGTCCGGCGGAATGAAGCAGCGTCTGGCGCTCGCATGCCTGTTGGCACTCGAAGCGGATGTACTGTTCTTCGACGAACCGACGGCACAGCTTGACCCGCAGGGACGACAGGATGTGTTCACACTGCTCAAATCGGTATCGGATACAGGAATGACCATGGTATTCATCGAGCACGTACTGGATGGTTTGATTGACTGGATGGATCGTGTCATCCTGTTTGATGCCCAAGGACGCATCATCGGGGAGGGTGCACCAAAAGACGTACTGACCCGGTACGAAAAAGAAATGGAGGCCGCCGGTATCTGGCGGCCCCGTCTCTTCCCTCATACCCTAGAAGAGGCCTGTGCCCCTTCCCATCCGCTGCAGATCGGGTGGCGCGAAAAGCTGAAGCAAAGCGAGACGCGGGCCAGGTCGAAAGGGGCGGTAGAGCCGGACATCTACACCATACGCGATCTGACCATCGGCTACGGCAAAACCAATATCCTTGAACATGTTTCGTTTTCGCTTCGGCAAGGCGAATGGACGGCCATTATCGGTGAGAACGGCGCTGGAAAAAGCACACTGTTAAAAGCGCTCGCCGGATTGGAAAAAGGAAAACACGGGGAGGTATACTTTCAGGAGCGACCCATCCGCAAGTGGCCGGCCAAAAAGCTGTACGAACAGGTCGGCTTCGTATTCCAGAATCCGGAGCTGCAGTTCGTCACAGATCGGGTATACGATGAAGTGGCATTCGGGGGACGCGTTCGTCAATGGGACGAACATGTCCTTACAGACAAAACGAACCGCCTGTTGCAAGAGTTCACCCTGAATGCGCATCGCGATCATCATCCGTTCATGCTAAGCCAGGGCCAAAAAAGACGGTTGAGCGTGGCGACAATGCTCTTGTTTGATCAGAAAGTGCTCCTCTTAGATGAGCCAACGTTCGGACAGGACGCTGCCACCGCTGCCCAATTACTCGCTCGTTTGGAAGAGCGAAAAAAACAAGGAACCGCCATTGTCATGGTCACACACGATATGGATTTGGTGGACCGGTACGCAGACCGTGTCATTTGGATTGCAGACGGTACGATTCAATTTAATGGTGCCCCGTACGACTTGTTCTCTTCCGGCGCTTCTCTGCCGGGGTTGATGCGGCCGCTTCACTATGAATGGGAAAGGAGGATGCGCCATGATGCATGCCAACCGCTCCCGTTTGGCTCGCGTTAATCCGGCTGTAAAATTGACTGCCCATTTAGCCGTTATGCTGTTTCTCATGATGATTGCCGATCCGATTACTTCCGCTCTGCTCTGGCTACTATCCATCATCGTTGGAGTCATGTTCGGGGGATGGACCATGCGGTATATAAGAAAGCGGATTGTACCGTATCTCGGATTTTTCCTGCTGGTCTTCTGGATGCTGGCCGCTTTCGGCAAAGGCGAACATGTCCTTGGGCAATTTGCCTGGTTCCGCATCACGGAAGAAGGCATCTACCATGGTCTGACGATTGCGTTTCGCATGCTCGGATTCGTTACGTACGGTCTGCTGTTCACATCCACTACCGATACGACACAGCTGGTTATGAGTTTAATTCACCAGTATCGCCTTTCGCCCAAATGGGGATACGGACTGCTGGCAGGTCTCAGGTTTGTACCTCTGTTTCAAAGTGAGCTTGCGCAGATGAAAGCCGCACATAAAATCCGAGGATTTCATGCGCAGGGGAAGTTAAAATCATTTGCCCGCTATACACTTCCTCTGTTCACCCAGGGTATCCGCAAGGCGGAACGGGTGGCGATCGCAATGGAAGCCAGAGGATTTGACGGTTCGCGCAACCGTACGTATTATCACACTCCCGTAACGTCAAAGAGTGATTATGTATATGCCGGTACTCTCTTCCTTGCTGTCGCTGTCATTACGGCTGTTTCCGCTTTTTCAGGCTGGCTGCACTGGGCATGGAACGAGTAATACCGCAAAAAATCCCGGCAGCATATCGCTGCCGGGATTTTGATTTGATCTTTCGAAAACCAGTTTGAATTAGTAATTCATGTATTGTTCGCGTTCCCACGGATGAACCGCTGTACGGAACATATCCCATTCGATTTCTTTCGCTTCTACGAAGTGCTCAAGCGCGTGCTCACCCAGTACGGCGCTGATAACTTCGTCCGCTTTCAGCTCTTCGATCGCTTCTTTCAGCGTTGCAGGCAGGTTGTCGATGCCGGCTTCTTTGCGCTCTGCTTCGTTCATTACATAAATGTTGCGATCTGTTGCCGGCGGAGCTTGCAGTTTGTTTTTCACACCGTCAAGCCCTGCTGCCAGAAGAACGGCCAGTGCTAAATACGGGTTCGCTGACGGGTCCGGGTTGCGCACTTCGATACGGGTGCTCAAACCGCGGGAAGCCGGGATACGAATCAGCGGGCTGCGGTTTTTCGCAGACCATGCCACATAGCAAGGCGCTTCATAACCAGGAACCAGACGCTTATAGGAGTTGACTGTCGGATTGGTGATGGCAGCAAAGCCGCGTGCGTGCTTGATGATGCCTGCAAGGAATTGCATTGCCGTTTCGCTCAAGCCAAGCTCTGTAGACGGATCTTCGAATGCATTTTTGTCGCCGGAGAACAGAGACAGGTTGCAGTGCATACCGGAGCCGTTAATTCCGAACAGCGGTTTCGGCATAAATGTGGCATGCAGACCGTGTTTACGGGCAATCGTTTTTACAACAAGCTTGAACGTTTGGATTTGATCAGCCGCTTCGACCGCATTTGCGTATTTGAAATCAATCTCATGCTGACCCGGCGCCACTTCGTGGTGAGACGCCTCTACCTGGAAGCCCATTTGTTCGAGTGTCAGTACGATATCACGGCGGCAGTTCTCGCCGAGATCGAGCGGCGCGAAGTCAAAGTATCCGCCCTGATCGTTCAGCTCGTTCGTCGGCTGGCCATGTTCATCAAGCTTGAACAGGAAGAATTCCGGCTCCGGTCCAAGGTTGAAAGACGTGAAACCCAGATCTTCCATGTCTTTCAGCGCGGCTTTCAGGATTTGACGGGGATCTCCCATGAAGGGTTGACCATCCGGAGTGTAGATGTCGCAAATAAAGCGAGCAACTTTGCCGTCTTCCGTTGTCCACGGGAAGATAACGAACGTATCGAGGTCCGGATACAGATACATATCAGATTCTTCGATGCGCACAAATCCTTCGATAGACGATCCGTCGAACATCATTTTGTTATCGAGCGCTTTTTCCAGCTGGCTCGTCGGAATTTCTACGTTCTTGATCGTGCCGAGCAGGTCAGTGAACTGCAGGCGGATGTATTTTACATTCTCTTCTTTGACCAAGCGATAAATGTCTTCTTTCGTGTACTTTGCTGCCATCTCCAAACAACCTCCTTAAGATCTCTCCTCAGCAAGGAGACTCCCATATGATTTTTTATAGATGATTCATTAATGGAAGAAGCGGGAAAGCTCCCCCCGATTAAGCGGTGTTTGCCCCGGCCGGGTCGTAAACATTTGCTGCTTCAGAAAATCACGCAGCTCGCGGTCGGACATTTCTTTGCGTTCCTGTTCGACTTTCTCGTAAAGCATATTGCTGACTCGCTTGCCTTCCTGCTTCATCGCAAGCACTTGCTTGATGCCGGCAATATTAAGTCCTTTCTCAAGCAGCGATTTGATTTCCAGCAGGCGGTCTACATCATTAAAGGAAAACAGGCGCTGATTTCCTTTCGTACGCGCCGGAGAAATCAGATTCTGCTGCTCATAGTAGCGGATCTGACGCGCTGTTAGTTCTGTCAGCTGCATCACGATTCCTATCGGAAAAAGAGCCATATTGCGGCGAATATCATCTTTCATTTCTTTATCTCCTTTCGCCGGTGAATCTCCTTGCTTCCTTGGTTCTTATTCTACATATGTTAACTTTCCTCGTCAATACATGTTAGATAAATTTACACATTTTTTTTAGACTTTTTTAGATTTTTAACAAATTCTTCTCGATCATCCCGTCCAGCGCGGTCAGCACACCCACCTTGACATGTGAAGCGGTCAGACCACCCTGCACAAATCCGAGATACGGCGGGCGGATCGGACCGTCGGCAGACAGTTCGATACTCGAACCCTGAATAAACGTACCGGCAGCCATAATGACCTGATCGGCATATCCCGGCATATCGCCCGGTTGCGGTACCACATGCGAATCAACCGGGGCCGCTTTCTGAATGCCCTGACAGAACGTCACGAGGCCTTCAGCCGTGCCGAATTCGACGGATTGAATAAGGTCTGTGCGCGGCGCATCCCAACTCGGATTTGTCTTGAAACCTAATCTTTGCAGGAGTCCGGCCGTGAATACCGCGCCTTTCAACGCTTCTCCTACCACGTGGGGTGCGAGGAAAAACCCTTGAAATATTTCCAGCAGTCCGCTCTGTGTCGAGCCAACCTCGGCCCCTAAGCCCGGTGCAGTCATGCGATATGAAGCCATCTCCACCAGGTCGGCGCGTCCGACGATATAGCCGCCGCTTTTGGCCAGACCCCCGCCCGGGTTCTTAATGAGTGAGCCGGCCATGATGTCGGCCCCTACTTCGAGTGGCTCCTGTTCCTCGGTAAACTCACCGTAACAGTTATCCACAAACACAATGACGTCCGGACGAATGCCTCTGATGAACGCGATCATTTCTTTAATTTTTGCGATTGTAAACGACGGGCGATCCGCATACCCGCGCGAACGCTGGATGCCGATTACTTTCGTATTTGTATGTATCGAGCGGGCGATCGTTTGTTTATCGATTTCGCCTTCCGCCGTCAGCGGCACTACGGCGTAGCCCACACCGAATTCTTTGAGCGATCCCTTGCCGTGACCGCGTACCCCGACAATTTCTTCCAATGTATCGTACGGCGCACCGGTAATGTACAGTAGCTCGTCACCCGGGCGCAGCATACCGAACAGCGCAATCGCAATCGCATGCGTACCGCTCAGGATATGCGTGCGCACGAGCGCCGCCTCACCGCCGAATACGTCTGCATAGACCTTTTCTAATGTTTCACGCCCCATATCGTCGTACCCGTATCCGGTCGACGGCGCAAAATGAAAGTCACTCACCTGATGTTTGCGAAACGCTCGCAGTACTTTAAATTGGTTGTAGTCAGCCATTCTCTCGATCTCACGCAGGCGCGGGCCGATTTCTGCTTCCACCTGCTCAACATACGGTGCTAATTTCTCTCCATGCTTTAAATACGAAAACACGTTATCTGTCCCTTCTATACGCTCTTAAATAATAAACTCTGCAAGCTCGGACGAAAGCTGTTCGATATGTTTTCCTTTCGCCTCAAGCTCATAATACATGCCGTCTTCATCGACGTTTTCACGGAGAACGTGAAGATTGCGGTGCACAAGGGCATACAGGTCGCTGCGTGCCGTTGGCAGGCGCAGCAGGTAGCGGCTGTACCCGCTTTCGATATGCGCTTCCACCGCCGCAAGCAAGCGTTCTATGTCGTCCTCTCGGTGCGCGGAAATATACAGCACCGATCCCGAAATCGTTGCAATCGGCCGCTCTTCTACGGCATCCATCTTATTGAAGACAGTCAGGCGCGGAATGGCTCCGGCTCCCAGCTCGGCCAGCACTTCGTCCACTACTTCCATATGAATTTGATAATCAGGATGGGAGGCGTCAATCACTTGCAGAATTAAATCTGCTTCAGCCGCCTCTTCAAGCGTAGAACGAAAGGCAGCCACCAGTTGGTGCGGCAAATTCTGAATAAAGCCAACTGTGTCGGTTACGATAATTTCCTCACCACCCGGAAGCCGCACACGGCGTGAGGTCGGATCAAGCGTGGCAAACAGCTTGTCCTCCTCGAGAATACCCGCATCGGTCAGACGGTTCAAGATTGTTGACTTGCCTGCGTTCGTGTAGCCGACGATGGCAACCTGGAATACCTCGTTTTTCTTGCGCCGATCGCGGTATAGCTGGCGATGTCGTTTGACCTCTGCCAGATGTGCCTCAATCTCGCTGATTCGACGGCGAATATGGCGCCGATCCGACTCCAGTTTCGTCTCTCCCGGCCCCCGTGTGCCGATACCCGCACCAAGACGGGACAGTTCCGCCCCTTTTCCTGTCAGGCGCGGCAGACGGTACTGTAATTGAGCAAGCTCGACCTGCCACTTGCCTTCCCGTGAACGGGCACGCTGGGCGAAAATGTCAAGGATAAGCTGTGTACGGTCGATAACCTTGCACTCGATGACCTGCTCCAGGTTACGAATTTGCATCGGCGTCAGCTCATCGTTGAAAACAATCAGGTCTGCTTCCAATTCTTCCGCCAGACGATTGATTTCTTCTACTTTGCCCTTACCGACATACAAACGCGCATCCGCCTGATCACGCCCCTGGGTCAACACGGCGACGACGTCTGCCTGCGCGGTTCTCGTCAATTCCGCCAACTCTTCCATCGACAGGTCAAAATAGCGCCGGTCGCTGTTTTTCCGGTAGCAGCCGACGAGAATCGCCCGTTCGGTTTTTCGCTCATCTACAATGTGTATTGCAAACGCCTCCTTACAAACGCAAAGTCTCCTGCTTTCGCACCGTTTTGCACGAAAGCTTCTTACACTATTATACTATCTTATCAAAACAGTCCTCCATTCACACGAAATTTCCCTACTATAATGAAAGAAAAACGTTCCCCTTATTCGGGTAGCCGCTTCACTATCCAGCGAACACTTTTTATTTGTTTTTTTCGATATAATATTAAGGTAAGGAGGGAACAAACATGGCTTTTGGCATTACACGCGCAGAGCTTGCCGCCTGGAAAACGAAGGTCGGGCGAGGTGAAGTGGCGCTCTTAACCCACTTCTGGCTGCACCCGCGCTATCCGGGTATCAAAACGGTCACCAAAGCGGGCTGCGCCAACCTGGACACCCTGCTGGAATGGGGACAGACCTATGGATTGGAGCAAAAACACCTGCATATGCGTAAGGGATTTCCACACTTTGACTTAATCGGTGATAAACAAAAAGAAGTTCTGGTACAGGAAGGGTTATGGGAACAGATACACCGTTTCCGAATACCGGTATAGGCAGGCTTTCTTTATTTAAGCGCTCGCAACTTTCTTCGCGGCCGATCCGTCCATATAGTTACCATATGGACAAAGGAGAGGAAAAACATGACTACCGTTAAACGCTTCAAGCCACTCAGCTGCGCCGTACTGCTTGGCGCCGCCTTATTCACCGGTGCACTGACCGCCCCTGCCGCTTACGCTGCTGAGCCGCAGATGAATGCTGCAAGTACAAGCACGGCTGCGCTTCGTACCATCACGGTAACCGGATATGGAGAGGTTGTCGTTCAGCCGGATATCGCTTATGTTCAGCTTGGTCTTCATACTACCGGAAAGACCGCACGCGAAGCCCAGGAGAAAAATGCCAAACAATTCAAGGCTATCCACAGTGCACTGGAAAAGCTGAATATTCCCGCTGCGGACATTCAAACCGTCCGCTTTGTCACCATGCCCGATTATTCCTGGGAAAATAATAAACAGGAGCTCAAAGGATACCAGGTAGAGCAAATCGTCCAGGTAAAGTATCGGAACCTGGCAGGCATCAGTCAGCTAATCGATGCAGCGACGGCGGCGGGAGCCAACCGGATCGAAAACGTTTCGTTCAGTTCTGAAAAAATTGAAGAATACCGGATGAACGCCATGGATGCGGCGCTTGACAACGCCAGACTTAAAGCAGAGCGAATGGCCAAACGCGCCGGCGTGAAAATAAAAGAAACGGTACAGATTACGGACGGCATAGCACCAGCTCCACCGGTATATCTATACAACCTGCCGCGCACAGGCAGCATGAGCGATGCGGCAAAGGAAGAGAGCAGCGGAAGCCGGGTGTATCCGGGTGAGCTGAAAGTGGGAATTTCCGTGACCGTGACGTATTCCTACTAACCTGGCTCTCTCTATGCACGAAGCAGAATTGTCGCTTTATGAAAATCATGAGAAGAGCGGCTTAATTCTGTGATAAGAAAGAAAAAAGCGGAAAGAACGAGAACAGGATTTTAATAATGTAGAAAAAGGCGAAAGCCTTTTTCTTCCCTGGATCTTATTTCCTCTTTCCATCTTTCCTTTTTCATGATTTTTACAGAAAACGATGCAGAAAAGCCCTCCGGCACACTTTTTGGCCGCAGGGCTTTCCTTTCTCTAGAAACGACTTTTCATTCTTTTTCTTCTTCCGCTTCAGCCATGGATATCGTCTTCGGCGGCTCCTGGCCTGTAAGCGGAATCTGGCCGTCCCGGCCAAACTGATCCAGGCGCGACGGTTGGCTGCGCGGATGCGTCATTTCAGCCGCTTGTCGTTTGTTTCGGTCGGTCATTGCTGTTCCTCCTTTGCCAAACGCTGCCTATAGTATGGCCCGAACCGTCTGGTTTTATCGCTGTGTGCTTACGATTATAAAACCAATTGATCGATAATCTTTATGAGGTTGCCGATCTCCGGTTTACTAACCTGTGCGTCCGCTCCTACTTTCTCGCCTTTATGACGCAAGTCGTCCGTAATGAGCGAGGAGAAGATAACCACCGGCAGTTTGCGCAACTCCGGATGTTCTTTGATACGCTTTGTCAAGTGGTGGCCGTCCATTTTCGGCATCTCAATATCCGTAATCACCAATTGGATATGATCGACTACATTCTTTCCGGTACGAACAAGATGCTCGAGGTAATTCCACGCTTCGTTTCCGTCCTGGCATATTTCAACATGTACATAACCGGCTTCGTGCAGAGTTTCTTCGATCAACTTGCGCAAAATAGCGGAATCTTCCGCAAGAAGCACACGTTTGGTGGATGGAGAGCGAGAGCCTAAATCTTTCAGTTGACCCATATTAATGCCCGTTTCCGGACTGATATCTACCACCACTTTCTCGAAGTCCAACAGCAGAATGAAGCGATCGTCCAATTTTACCACACCGGTCGTGCTGCTTTCGATACCACGTGCCAATTCGGACGGTTTCTCAATCTGCTCCCAGGAAATCCGATGAATGCGCGACACAGAGTGCACATAGAAGGCTACTTTCATCTGATTCAGCTCAGCAATAATTAGCTTGTCTTGTTCCGGATGCTCGGACGGCGGATAGCCCAGCGCTTTCGCCAGATTGATTACAGGAAGCACCTCGCCGCGCAGCTGAATGATTCCCATAACGTGCGGATGCATCTTCGGCGTCCGCGTTACCGGTACAGGATTGATAACCTCACGTACCTTAATTACATTAATACCAAATGTTTCACCTGCAATCCCGAACTCGATAATTTCTAGTTCATTCGTGCCGCTCTCCAAAAGAATTCCCTTTTTATCATCCATCGCCATATGTCCCGGCCCCTTTCCTCGTTCCCTTTCCGTTCTGCATTCAGATTATCGGTGTATCGCTATCTGTCTACACCCTACATTTTATGTTTGGTACATTAGACTCTCATACTTCTTAGTAATATAGTACCTTATCAACGGGCTTTCGGGCTAGAGGCTAATTTGGAATATTTTTTGTGAATGTTATACGCAGTATTTAAATACTTAATTTCCACTCTTTATTTACTCCTTGCTCATGAAATAAAAAAAGAAGGAGAGAGGAACAAAGATCTAAGGACGAAAAAGGCCGTCGCCTTTTTTTCCATTGAAATCATCCTCTCGTTCTCTTCTCTCTTTCCTTCATACCACAAAAGTCAGCCGC
>NZ_DFMZ01000003.1:415-8957 GCF_002375825.1 Aneurinibacillus sp. UBA3580 | reverse complement strand
CTTTCCCTAAAAGGCAAGCCCGTTCGTAAAGCGATCTAGAAAACAATGTATATTTTTCTGCTTTAGGTAAATCATTAAGGTAGAGAATGCTTGAGGAGGTGATACATATGTTATGTAAGCTTCGTATTGTTGTATTGGCTCTAGCCCTGGTTACAGCTGTAAATGTACCGGTTTTTGCAGAAGGTGTGAATGATAACGTAAATAACAGGAACAACGTTAATACGTATCAAGGCAACAATTACAGAACGGCAGCCACCGACAATGATGTTGATTGGGGATGGATTGGTCTGTTAGGACTTGCCGGGCTCTTTGGACTGCGGGGAAGAAACAGAGATCCGGAACCTGAACGTAGACCATAATGCTGACAATTTAGGCCCTGTGTTTAATCAGCTGTCTAGCTACGCGCTGGCCGCACTTGACAGGCTGTAATACTTGAATGAAAGCACGAGTACCCCGTCGGCGGATGTTGTCGGGGTTTTCTGTTTTATTCCCTAATTCTCGACAGAATCCCCACCATGACCGCTCGTTTTCCTTGTGTTATAATAACGATACGAACGCATGTGCAGGAAAAAAAGGCAACCGCAGCCAATGTTTGGTTCGGCTGCCTTTTTTCCTGTATGATGATACATACTTAGTTGAGGTGGTGAATCCGGTGACCAAGAAGAAGAAAAGCCGGAAAGGGGCCGGAATGAAGAAGCAGGATGTCCGTGGATTTCTCCGGTATGAGCTATACGGCCTCGTCGTCATCGCGCTGTCGCTTTTGGCGCTTATGACATTCTCGAACTCAAGCTGGCTGGGCCGGTATTTTGCCTGGGTATTTCGCATTGCGGCCGGATCCTGGGATTTTCTGCTGCCACTGACCGGCGTGGGTATTGGTATTTATGTCATGGTTAAAAGAAAATGGCCTTATTTGTTCTCCCAGCGGTGGGTAGGTATTTTTCTTCTGTTCTTTTCCTTGTTAGTATGGAATCATATGTTATTGTTTGAGCAGTTGACCGCCGGAGGCAGGTTCGCTGACCAATCGGTGTTTGCTGTCACATGGGAACAACTGCTTCAGGAGAAGAAGCAGGTAGAAGCAGGAAAACCGTCCACGACAGATGTGGGCGGGGGATTAATTGGAGCCATCGGGTATGCCTTTTTCTCTGCGGCAGCCGGATCAGCCGGTGCAGCACTTATTATCGTGTTTCTCGTGCTGATTGGATTGATGCTCGCATTTCAAATCTCGTATGTGCGTATTTTTGCTGCGCTGCGTCGCCTGTTTGCGGCCGGCGGAGCTAGAGTAAAAGCTGTGGGAGAGGATGCGCTGGCACTGCTGAGCGAGCGGCGTGAACAGCGTCTTCGTGAGCGTGAGGAGCAGGAAGCATATGAAGCGGACCTGATAGAAGTAGAGCCGGAAGAAGAGGAGCCTGAAGAACGAAAGCCAAGTCTTGTTATGCGCTTATTCGGCAATCGTTCCATGAAAGAGAAAAGAGATGTGACGGAGATGCTTCCGGTACGAGCGAAGACAGAAAATATGCCGCAGGCCGAAGACCGAGCATTTCCGGAGGATATCGGTGAAGCGGATGGGCTGCCACGCACGGGCGAGATCATAGTACATGATTTTGCGGAAAAAGTATACCGACAGGAAGAGACAGCCTCTCTACCGAACGGCGAACCGGAAGTAAAAACGGAAGGCGGGCAAATCAAAGTAAAATTGCGAGAGCGCAAACAGCCGGAAGTAAAAGAGCCACCGGAAACGGTGGCGGATGTGTCGCTGGCGTTTGAGGAAGCGATGGACCATCCGGCCTATAAACTCCCGACTCCGGCACTGATGGACCGACCGAAAGCGATGAAAGGGAGCGGTACAACGAAAAATGTACAGAGCAATGCCCATAAGCTCATCACCACGCTGGAAAGCTTTGGTGTACAGGCCAAGGTGCTGCGTGTCCAGTGCGGTCCGACGGTAACGCGTTATGAGATTCAACCGGCCGTCGGGGTCAAGGTTAGTAAAATTGTCGGGCTCACGGACGATATCGCGCTGGCTCTCGCCGCGCGAGGCATTCGAATGGAAGCGCCGATTCCAGGTAAATCGGCGATCGGCATCGAAGTTCCGAACGACGAAGTAGCGCTTGTAACGCTTCGTGAGGTGTTGGAAAGCCGTGAATATATCGATGCGGCAGACAAGCTTAGCATTGCGCTCGGACGCGATATCTCCGGTCAGCCGATTATCGCCAACCTGGCACGCATGCCGCACCTGCTGGTTGCCGGAGCGACAGGAAGCGGGAAGTCGGTCTGCATAAACGGCATCATTATGAGTATTTTATGTAAAGCGAAACCGAGTGAAGTTAAACTTATGATGATTGACCCGAAGATGGTTGAGCTAAACGTATATAATGGAATTCCTCATCTGCTCTCGCCGGTGGTGACCGATCCGCGTCGCGCATCCATGGCGCTCAAAAAAGTCGTGCAGGAGATGGAGCGGCGCTATGAACTGTTTGCCAAGTCGGGGACACGGGATTTGGATCGCTATAACGAGATAGCGCGCCAGCAAGGTATTGCCCCGCTGCCGCTCATCGTCGTCATTGTCGACGAATTGGCGGATTTGATGATGGTGGCGCCGGGTGACGTTGAAGATGCAATCTGCCGTCTGGCACAAATGGCGCGCGCGGCCGGCATCCATTTAATTATCGCCACGCAGCGCCCGTCGGTTGATGTTATTACCGGAGTCATTAAAGCCAACATTCCATCCCGCATCGCGTTTGGTGTGTCATCTATGGCGGACTCACGCACCATTTTGGATATGGGTGGTGCGGAGAAACTGCTGGGGCGCGGTGACATGCTGTACTTACCGATGGGCGCATCCAAACCGGTACGCATTCAGGGAGCATTTATCAGTGACCATGAGGTAGAGAAGGTCGTAACTTTCGTCAAGAAGCAGCAGGAAGCACGCTATCATCCGGAGATGATGCCGGGAGAAGAGGAGGAGAACGTGTCTGTGGACGAGCCGGAGGACGAGCTGTATGAACAGGCCGTAGAATTGGTGCGTGAGGCGCAGACAGCGTCGGTCTCTCTTTTGCAACGTCGGTTGCGCGTCGGCTATACGCGCGCGGCACGGCTGGTCGATATGATGGAAGCGCGCGGTGTAGTCGGTCCATATGAAGGCAGTAAGCCGCGTGAAGTGCTTATTCCGCCGGGTGATTCACAAATTTCGTAAAGCATAGATGTACGACAGTATGTAATAAGGAAAGGAGCGGACGTCACTTGAAGTTTATCACGGAGTTCAAGAAATTCATTAGCAAAGGGAATATTATTGATCTTGCCGTTGGGGTGGCGCTTGGAACCGCCTTTAATAAAATCGTCACGTCGCTTGTCGAGGATATTTTGATGCCACCTATTGGGATGGCGCTTAATGGCGTAGATTTTTCTGATTTGTACATTAATCTTTCTTCGCAGTCGTATTCCTCGCTTGATGAAGCAAAAAGAGCGGGCGCGGCGACTATCAATTATGGGATTTTCTTAAATAATGTGCTGCATTTCTTAATTGTAGCACTGTCCCTGTTTGTAGTGGTTAAGGTATACACGAGGCTAAGTGAGTTAAGGCAGCACGAGGAGCAGGCAGAGCAAAAAGCGGAAACAAAAAAATGTCCGTACTGCCTATCAAGCATTCCGATTCCGGCGACCCGTTGCCCGTCCTGCACGTCCCATCTGGAAAAGGTGGAAGAGGCATAGGGAAGCCTCATGCGAAGAAAACGTTTTCATGGTACAATAAGATAAAAGTGACTTTCTATAAGGGGAAGCGGTGGATGTATGGGAAAAACAATGAAACAAGTATCATTGGATAACGGGATTGAGAAATTGATGATTCCAGGAAGTAAAGTTGCCATTGTCCAGGAGGGCAACTCGCTGGAACATGCACTTCTTGTTCTTACAAAATCCGGATATTCAGCAATTCCAGTGCTTGATCGGGAGTATAAGCTGAAAGGATTAATCAGTATGTCGCTCATTCTTGATGCCATTCTTGGCATCGAGAAAATTGAGTATGAGAAGCTGAGCGAGATGAAAGTAGAGGAAGTGATGAATAGGAAAGTGGCGTGGATGCGAGAAAACGGGAGCTTCTTCCGCGGCCTGGAGCTTTCCATTAACCATCCGTTTCTATGCATCGTAGACGAGAACAACACATTTATAGGGATCCTTACCCGCAAATCGATTCTGGCACAGGTGCACAATTATTTAAAGTTTAATACATAAGCAAAGCGGGGTGCATCCTGCTTTGCTTAATGGGTAAAGATACGGAAGGAAGAGGAGAACGAGACAATGATTTCAATGGGGAAAAAGGCGAATGCCTTTTTCTTCCCCGGATCTTCTTTCCTCTCCCTCTCCTTCTTTTCTCACGATTTTCACAGAAAAAGACAGGCGGTGATGTATGCGCCTGTCTTTTTTGTTTAATTCAGCGTATAAGAAAGTTTGATTGAAAGCTGCCCGTTTTCGATACCGATATACTCAAGCCCTTCAAATATCGCATTCGGATAATCGCTTTGCAGCGTCTGCATTGTTTCCAGCATTTCATCTGCCGAGTTAATCAGGATTTCCATCCGGTTCATGGTTATGTCACCTCGTCCATATTCTTTGCTACATATATTCGTATGCGTTGTCCTTTTTTGAGGGGGATAAGAAAAAAATTTATGATTTCAAAATAAAAAGCTTCCACTGGGCAGTAGAAGCCTTGAATCGTTACCTTATTGTCAGGTTGTGAAACGAAATTACGCCGTCCATCTTATTTGCCCTGCAGTACAGGACGCAGGCGGTTATAAATCGGATACGTGATGACCGCTTCGATGAGTCCCTTAATCAGGTTAAATGGAAGGATGGCATAAATTACAAGCGCCCACAGGCTTGTAATGCTGCTGTTCGCTTCCTGCGACCAGCCGACAATATCTTGAACGGACATGCCTAACACATAGGCAAATGCCGGAATAAATACAAAATAGTTGGCTATTGTCATTACGATCGCCATTGCGGTTGTGCCGGCCGCCATACCCAGCCAAAAATTCACTTTGCTTTGCTTCAGCTTGCGCATAAGCAAAACAGAAACCACAACAAACGTACTTCCTGCCACAAAATTGGACAACTCTCCTACAGCCATGCCGCCCTGGTTGGTCAGCAAGAAATGCAGAATATTTTTGATTAGTTCCACCGCTACTCCGGCCAACGGCCCGAATAAAATAGCGCCAATCAGTGCCGGAATTTCGCTTACGCCGATTTTCAGAAACGCCGGAAACATCGGCAACGGGATTTCTACAAACATTAGCAGAAATCCGATGGTCGACAACAGCGACAAAAACGCTGTTCTGCGTACCTTTCCTCTCATATGAAGTTCTCCCTTCTCCCATCCAGACTATACTGTCGGTCCCGGAGTTGCACCGGATCCACCAAACGCGCGGTTGCTGATTTTGCGTTCGGGTCGCGGACTGAGAAGCACGAAGCCCCATCACCGCCGGTCGGGAATTTCACCCTGCCCTGAAGGTTTATATGGTGTTACAAATTTCACAACCTAATTAGAAATATGCCATGAAAATGTACGGACGTCAATATGAAAGTGAAAAATAGCAAAAAGGTGAATGAGAGAGTTAGAGGAGTTAACGATGATTTTATTCTATTTCGATTGTTATATAATGAAGGAAAAATAACTGTTTGCAGACATAACTGGCAAGTATGTGCAAAAAGGGGAGAAAATCATGATTTTTGGAATTTCCTATGCGGAATGGATTGGCTATCTCATTGTTGTTGTACTGGTTTTCTTGTTCGGTCTGCCGAACGGCTGGCTAAAACGCCTCGAAAAGTATTACTCTAATGATCATCTGCACCAGCCGCTCAGGGCGGAAGAGGTGAGCGCTATTACACTGCAGACCACAGGCGGTGAGGAGCGGTTGCTGAACGGAGAAGAACAGGAATGGATCGTAACGCTGTTTAACAATGCGAAGCTCGTTCAGAAGATGGAAGAGCCAGCCGGTGAAGGAGCAACTTTAAAGATTATGCAAAAGGACAGAAGCATCATTGAAATTATTCCATATCGAAACGATTTTATTGTCCGTCGTCCCGGCAGTAAAAAAAATAACACATCCATTGCTTATTGGGCCAAGCAGGATACGTTAACCGAATTTTTGCGGGAGGAAAGGAAAAGCTCTATATGAACAGCGAAGTGATGAATGAGCGAACGATAATGGAAGGCATGGCATATCTTAAAGAGGCCGATCCGGTAATAGCCCGGCTAATCGAGATGTACGGCCCATATCCGTGGCGGCCGCGCAGTGATTATTTTGCGGTGCTGTGTGAATCGATCGTCTCCCAGCAGCTTTCTGTGAAAGCGGCTGCTGCGATTTCGGAGCGTGTGCTGCGTTATTTTAACGGCGAATGGAAGCCGGAAGTCATTCTATCCGCTCCGGAAGAGGCGCTTCGGGAGCTTGGGCTATCGCGTTCGAAAGTTGTTTATATAAAAGATCTCGCCGCGTTTTGCGCGGATGGGCGCCTGCAGCTTGAGGCGCTGACATCCGCATCAAATGATGAAGTTGTCCGTCAACTGATTCGGGTAAAAGGCATCGGCCGGTGGACGGCGGAAATGTTTTTACTGTTCGGAATGGGGCGACTCAATGTATTTCCGGTGGATGATTTAGGCATTAAAAAAGCCATCCAACTGCATTATGGCTTCGCTGAGTTACCCGATAAGAAGCAGATGCTTGAAATCAGTGCACGGTGGTTTCCGTATGAAACTCTTGCTTCTCTGTATTTATGGCAAAGCTTAAACAACAAACCGCCTGTATAGCGAAAAACGGGGTAGGAGATTATCTCCACCCCTTTTTCGTTATTTATCGGGCGGACAATCCTGCATTTCACAAATCCCACACAATTATTCATTATAATAAAGACGTAATCCTAAATAAGGAGCTTTTGAAATGAGTAAAAAATACCCGGCGTTCGGATTGCTTTTAGCGTTTCTTTGGCTGGCTTTAGCCGGCTGCCAACCGTCGGCGTTCGCCAGAATTTCTGATTCCGATTCCGTACTGGCGGTAGCGAATGTTCGGGAGAAAACCGTCTCTTTTTTGGAGACAGAGAGCGGGAAGACAGTGGCAACCTGGAAGCCGGACTTCTCGTTTGCACGCATGTTGTTGCTGCCGGACCGGCATACTGTTTTGTTGTATGGAAAAAACGAGGAAGAAGCGCATACGCTGGACGGAAAGCAAAAAGGCGAAATTAAAGTTGGGCCATCCCCTCTTACTATGCTGCTTGATGAGAAAAAAAATCTCCTGTATGTGGTGGATTTGCAGGATGCCACCCTGCGGGAAATCGCGCTTGCGGACCGGCGGGTTACACGTACGTTTCGGATGAATGAGTCACCGATGGGCGGTTTGCTTATGCCGGATCGCAAAGAGTTGTGGATTGGCGGACATGGACGGGGGGATTTACCGGGGGAAGATGTATCCGTATTCTCAAGTGAAACCGGACAAAAGCAACGAACGATGGATACGCACATCAAAACATTGCGGATGAAGCTGGGCGAGCACGCCGGCCTTATTCAGACAGTCCGGGGCATTGGCTGTAAGTTTGAGGTGCAGATTTGAAGCGCATTTCACTGAAACTCAATCAGAATCTTTGGCTGTTGGTCAGCTCCGGCGTAATTTTTACCGTGCTCGCTACGTATGGACTGACCCAGTATTTATCATATCAGCCGAGAAGACTCCCACTTCTAAGTGAAGTGAAAGTGGGGATGAATGGGCTTCGGACAAGGGAGGGTCTTCCCCCTCTCAATTGTCCGACTGTTCTTTCCTTCTTCGATTTTGTAAAATATAAGCAATCGAAGGAGGGGAAAAACGAATGAAACGGCACAGAGCATTCAAGTTTCGTCTCTACCCTACAGTGGAACAGGTAACGCTCATCCACAAAACCATCGGATGTTGCCGATTCGTGTTCAACCATTTCCTCGCATCGTGGAATGATACGTACAAAGAAACAGGGAAAGGCCTCACATATGGGACATGTTCCGCCCAACTTCCTGCATTAAAAAAGAGTATGAATGGCTAAAAGAAGTCGATTCCATTGCCATTCAAACGTCTGTGCGACATCTTGCGGTAGAAGGCAATCAGATCAAGTTGCCGAAACCCGGGTTCGTTCGCTTTGCGAAAAGTCGTGAGATCGAAAGGCGTCTTCTTTCCGCTACGATTCGCCGTCATCCATCGGGGAAGTATTTTGTCTCCCTTCTATG
This sequence comes from Aneurinibacillus sp. UBA3580, assembly GCF_002375825.1. NCBI lineage: Bacteria > Bacillati > Bacillota > Bacilli > Caryophanales > Paenibacillaceae > Aneurinibacillus > Aneurinibacillus sp. UBA3580. The sequence continues at coordinate 721 of NZ_DFMZ01000003.1, read as the reverse complement.
CGAAGTGGAGATTCAGCCGTTGCCTCAGGTCCATCAACATGTCGGTGTAGACTTAGGCATCAAGCATTTTGCGATTCTATCGAACGGGGAACCGCCTGTCGAAAATCCGAAATATTTACACAGGTATGAATCGCAGCTTGCTCGCTGGCAACGCATCTTTTCCCGCAGGAAAAAGGATGGGAAAAACCGTGAAAAAGCAAGAATCAAGGTGGCCCGTCTGCATGAGAAAATCCGCAACACCCGGCAGGATTTCCTGCACAAGCTGTCCACAAAGCTGATTCGTGAAAACCAAACGATCTGCCTGGA
>NZ_DFMZ01000003.1:0-308 GCF_002375825.1 Aneurinibacillus sp. UBA3580 | reverse complement strand
GAAAACCAAACGATCTGCCTGGAAGACTTGCAAGTAGGAAATATGCAGAATCCAGAATATCGGGGCTTCATTGATATATCAGGGAGAGCATATCGCCCGGATGTATCAGGGCAAAGGACTGACACCGGAGTTTCGCAGTATTGTAGACCGAATAAACGAAGCATCCGAAGCGGAAATTTTTGTGACTGAGAATCTGCGTCAACTGGGTGCCTGTCTGCCTTTCGAGGTAGAATACGATGCTTTGATTACCCGGGAAGAACGTGCTCGTCTTGTAGCCGGACATACGGTTAGTAAGGTGGGATACGAAG
>NZ_DFMZ01000005.1:2501-14592 GCF_002375825.1 Aneurinibacillus sp. UBA3580 | reverse complement strand
AAAGCCAGCTTAAGTAATTGAAACGAAATCGTTTCGGGCCCCGCGAAAGTACTCGGAATTCGCTACAAAGCGACCCTTCACTTTCGTGGGTATCTTTTCGGGCCCCATAAAAGCATCCACCACACTTTTATGGGTTGTTTTACTCGCACACATCGAGTGGTACTGTTCAGTTTTCAAGGAACTTCTTTTTTATATCGCCATTTCTCAGCGACGACTTTTATATTTTATCAAACTCAGGCGTTTTTCACAATACCTTTTTTTGATTTTTATTTTTCCAATTTCTTCGTCGTTTTTAATGGCGACAAGAGATACTATATCATCCCTCGGGTGTAGAGGCAAGTGTTTTTTATGTATTTCAGTCTGAATTTCTTCTCTAACAAAAAAATTCTTCCACGATTTCACTTGGTCTGACAACATACAATGGACCACGTTTCGCGAAACGAAAGCCCGACGTCTATGTGCGTCGGGCTTTTTTCCGCCTCTTGAATTTCTTCTACTCAATAAACGATTCTTTCGTCTGTAAATACCGGTATACCGCTACTGCCGTTTCCGCCTTGGTCACCTGACGACCAGGCTCGAACTGATTGTTGGCATTCGGTTCCATAATACGCAAAAGAGTGACTAGCGCTGCTTCCCCTTTCTTTTGAATAGTCGTGCTGTCCTGAAACTTTGCTTCAAAAACTCCTTCTTTCGCTGCCAGCTTTCCGTATCCTAATCCCCGAACAATCAGTTCCGCCAAAAACTCACGAGTAGCCGGTTCATTAGGACGTAGTTGCTTTTCCTCCCGCGGCAACAAACGCGTCTGAATTGCCCAATCAGCCGCCTGTCTAAGCTCGCTATTCTCCTCTACATCGGTAAAAAATGGCTCCTGCTGCGGCCCGTAATGCTCATACGGCTGACGCGCTGCCACGTAAAACACCTTCAGCGCCTCGCCGCGCGTCATTTTCTGATCGGGATTTACTTTTCCGTCTTTTGCTTCCAGCAAATTAGCATCCACCATTTCCTGTAATTCCCTCTCAAAAGGATGACCCGCAATATCAGTAACCGGTTGACCCGCATTGTTCACCGGCATCTGGCCATACGCTTTCCATTCACCCGTCCTGGCGTCCAGGTAACTTGCATTGTAATCGTAAAAATTCCCTTTCGTCTTAGCGGTAATGATATAGACAGGTTTTGCTTTGCGCACTTGATTTGCTCCTGCAGGTCCGAATGGCGGAAAAAGACTGTAGCGCAGCTCTGCCTGCAGCACCGCCATCGTCTTCTTTTTCGCTTCCTCCGGCTTGATTACATCAGTTGTAGCGGGCAGCGTTTGCTTCGACCAGGTCATATTATAATCTATAATATCTCCTGTATCCGCATCTACCGTCACCGTTGCCCCTTCCCCGACGACGCGGATGCCGTTCTCCTTGCGGACAAACGATACGTTATAATTCATCACTTTATTTAAATCACCGTCGAAATAGTTTGGGACTGCTTCCATCATATAAAGCGTATCCAGCCTTCCGGGCAGCACTTTTCTAACGAACGCTTCTGCCGTTTTTTCCGCCTGCTGCTTGTTGATATTTACTTTTATTTTATCCGGGTTCCCCATCTTGGCATCATAAGGCATACCATACTGAACATAACTAACCAATTCTCCGGTTTGAGCATCCAGCGAAGCGCGTACGTTCTTTCTGTCCCCTTGATTCTCAATCATAAATATCTCCCACAGCTTACGCTTGGCAGGGTAGCTTTCTTCCCTGTATCCTTTTTGCTGTACCTGCATCGAATCTTTCAGGATGCCAAGTTCTTTTAGCTTGACCATCGCTCCCGCTTCATCCAAATTCCTATCTGAAGGCGGTGTCGTTTTAACAGCAGACAGCGCTTGATTTAACCCCGGAAGCGTACCTATCTCCTTGCCATCCTGGGCTGAGATTTGCTTGCCCGTTCTGGCATCGATGAAAAGGCGCGGCACGACGCTATACATATCGGAAGACGCTTTTAGCTTCGGAGCGTATGCCAGCTCAATTTTACCGCCGGGGCGTGACATGTTCGGCAGATAGGCAAGCTCCATTTCAAGTTCCTGCTCAACGAGGCGAAGAATCTCGTCTCTGTTTTTCACACCGGCATCGCTTTCAAACTCGATGTTGTTCCACGTAAACTCTACGCTGCGCAGCTTGCCCTTTTTATCGTATGAGATACGAAGCCCTTGCTCGGATACGGGGATGCCATTGTCGTGCCGTTCAAAATATAGTGAATTTTCCATGTATGGCGTGCCGCCGCGCTTAAAACTTTCCAGCGATTCTTCACTTAGTTTCATTTGAGAAGCATAGCCAGCGTAATATTTATTAATAAGGGCATTCGCTTCTTTCACCAGCTTATCCGTGTTCAACTTTCCGGGCAGTATGCTATTTCGCTCCGTTTCCTTCGACCATTGATACGCATTTAAAATTGTCCCGTCCTGAGCATCGACAGAGACGCTAACCTGTCCAAAATCATCTTCCGGGCGCTCCAGTCCCCATGATAGTCTCCAGAATGTACGGCCTATAAATTTGTTATCTTCCAGTTCCACCTGGTTGTTAACGTATCCTTCCGGAATGGCCATAAATTCTTTGGCGATGCGAATTGCTTCTTCCCTGCTGATTTTTGTTGTTTTAACCGATTGAACAGTAGATTGAGAAGGCGCTTTCACTTCATCTGCCAGCACGTTATATGGAAGAATTCCGCCTGCTGAGATGGCCACAGCCAGCATAGAGCCCATCCATCTTTTTTTGGTTTTATTGGTCACTGCCTCTTCCTCCCTTGGCTTGTCTGCTTTCACTATCATTGACGAAACAGCAGAAAAAATAGTTCCAGTATTTTCATCTTCTAATAAAAAAAACTCGCGGGCGTTGCCGCTCGTCCTTTTTCCACACAGGAGACAAGCGGCCGCTTTGCGGCCCTTCGGTCGGACCGGCAAAACATCCGGGTACCTCGAGGAGGGAGACTATTGCCGGTCTTTTTCTCCCTTCGGGCCACACACTCCACACGGAAAAAACAACGGCCAGCACACGCCTCGCGAGTTTTTTCCCGCTTACGAATGGAGGGAAAATACATTTCACTTTATCACTGTAAAGCGAAATATACTTTCCTATACATTAAAAAAACTTGCCTCTATACATGTATAGAGGCAAGGGAAAAGTTTAGACCCGCTCTTTCTTCAGCAGCAAAATCATCATCCAACTCATAAAGACAATCATCAACCACCAGAAAAATAGCATAAAAAACTCGGGTAAACTGTATTTGCTCGCTGTATCTACAGCATCTGTCTGTTCGTTCGGCGCAGGAGCGCCTGCTTCCAAGTGCTGCTCTTTCGTTAATACGGATGGGTATTCCCGCGTCAGTCCCGAGGTCGTTTCAACGATAAGCCCGTTCTGCGGAACAATCCGAACTTTGAACATATCATCTTTCGGAATGGAGGCATATACCGTCTCACTGGCATAATAGCTGCCTTCTCCTTCGGATATTTTAGCGCCGGCTTTGAGAACGGGCACTGTTTTGTAATGTGAAAATCCGTAATCGAGCAGCTTAGTGGCATCTTTATAAATTTGATTGCTGCTAGTTGCCTTGAGCAGCACCACGATGAGTTCAGTGCCGTTTCGTTCAGCCGATGTTACCAGAGTAAATCCAGATTGGCTAGTAAAGCCGTTTTTGATGCCGTTGGCACCCTGATAAGACACCAACATTTTATTATGGTTAACAAGCTCACTTTTCCATTCTTTCCCCTCCCACGGTTTTATCCGGGTACGAACAATTTCACGAAACTTTTCATTTTTCATGGCATATGCCGCGATTTTAGCCATATCGGCAGCAGTCGTTACATGTTCTTTTTCATACAAACCGCTCGGATTGGTAAAATTCGTATGATTGGCTCCAACCGATTGAGCGAACCGGTTCATCCGCTGGCTGAATGCGGTTACACTGCCGTCGATATGTTCTGCGATAGCTACGGCAGCGTCATTGCCCGAATTCATTAGAAGCCCGTATACTAAATCTTCCAATGGTTTCTGCTCACCTTCCGCCAGAAATATGCGCGTACCGTCCGTCTGACGGGCGTTGCGCGATACGACCACTTGATCGTCAGCCCTGCCTGATTCAAGTGCAATAATGCCTGTAGCAATCTTAGTAATGCTGGCGGGAGCCATTTCCTTCTCCTCATTCTTCTTATACAGCACATCCCCGGAGCGGGCATCAATTAGAATTGCAGCCTCGCTGTTTACGGACAACCGCTCGGCTTCTTTTTGCAAGGCCGAAGAATGCTCCGGCGCGACTACAGAAACGGCCAAGCCCCGCTCTGCCGGAAAACAAAGCTGTAGAATAAAAAAAAGCGTGAGTACAATTTTTATTGTATGTAAAAAAGAGCGTTTCATCGTTTTCATAAAAATAGTATAAATGCTGAGAAAAAACTGAGAAAGAGGAAAAAGTTATAATTTTGTCGACCTTTTCATGAGAAAAACTCGCGGACATTGCCGCTCGTCCTTTTTCTGTGAAAATCATGAGAAAAGAAGGAAAGGGAAGAGGAAATAAGATTCAGGGAAGAAAAAGGCGTTCGCCTTTTTCTACATTGAAATCATTGTCTCGTTCTCTTCTCTCTTTATCCTTCGTACCATAAAAGTCAGCTGGCCTTCCCATCATTTTTATGTCCGGGTTACGGCTGAGATGCCATAGAGCACAAGTTTTATCCGTTCAGTACAGTACCGCCATTTACGTGAATTGCCTGGCCGCTAATGTAGGAAGAGTCATCGGAAGCAAGAAATACATAGCTTGGCGCTAATTCTTCCGGCTGACCCGGACGCTGCATCGGCGTGTCTTTACCGAACTGCTCCACTTTATCCGGCGTGAATGTGGACGGAATCAGCGGCGTCCAAATCGGTCCCGGAGCTACGGCGTTTACGCGAATTCCCCGTTTGACAAGTGACATAGACAGGGAACGGGTAAACGATACGATCGCCCCTTTGCTCGATGAATAATCGATGAGAAGCGGGTGGCCTTTGTAAGCGGTAATGGATGCCGTATTAATGATGGCACTGCCCGGCTTCAAGTATTTGAGCGCCTCTTTCGTCAGATAAAACATCGAAAAAATATTTGTTTGGAATGTACGGTGCAACTGCTCGGGCGTAATGTCTTCGAAGTTCTCCTGTACATGCTGCTCCCCTGCATTGTTTACAAGAATATCAAGGCGGCCGAATTCTCCAATTACTTTTTGGACTGCGCTCTGGCAGAACGCCTCGTCGCCGATATCGCCCGCGATTGTCAGACAACGGCGGCCTTCCTGTTCTATCTGCCGCTTTGTCTCTTCAGCATCACTGTCCGCTTCTAGATACATGATGCAGACATCCGCCCCTTCTTTCGCATATGCAATTGCGACCGCACGGCCGATACCGCTGTCACCGCCGGTAATCAAAGCGACTTTATCCTTTAACTTGCCGCATCCTTTGTACTGATAATCCTCCGCGTTTGGCTGCGGGGCCATCTGCGATTCGATGTCCGGCTGAAGATACCCGTGTTGCGGAGCCATAGAAGTCAGTTTGTCTTTTCCGTTTTGCTGTGCCATAATCAGCCATCCTTTCTCGCCTGTTTGATTGTAAAAATAACCACATTATATGTTGTTCCCCGCCTCTACCTGTTTGAACCAAAAAAAGCGAAACCATTTGGCTTCGCTTTTTTTGGTTCAATTATTTTAGCATTGCAGCGTAAACCTGCTCATCCAGTGCTTTCGCTTTCTCCAGGTCGTATGTTTTTTCGAATTTCGGTTCCTGAACGATTTTTGCGCCCCAGAACATGCTCTCGTGAACGGCAGTAATCTCGACTTCGATATTGGCGAGCGGCATCGCTACACCTTCCATTTTTTCTGTCAGCACCGTACTGTTGCCAACGATGGAGTAAACGGTTTCCAGCCCAATAACGCACAGCGTTACGCGCGGATTGGATTTTACGTTCGCCACAATTCTAGACGAGGCGCTGACAGAGAAGCGGATTTTGCTCTCGGACGGAGCTTTCACCCAGGAAATCGCATTAACCGTAGGCGTTTGTGTCTCTGCATCCACCGTGCTAAGCAATATCAATGTTTCCTCATTTAGTAGCGCTACTTGCTGTTCTGTCAGTGTAGTGGGAATTTCTGTTTTTTTTGCCATAAAAGCCTCTCCTTCACTTTATTTTTGCTTCTTAAAAACTTCCTCTTCGTCTTCAAAAGCAATATTTCCTGCTTATAAAGCATACATATAAAGAAAAAACCTCACGCTCTATTCAAAAGCGAGGCTAATTTCGATATCATTGGAAAAGTCGCCGCTTTTCCCCCCGGTCTTCTTTGCCAGATAGGTAGGACCGACTATCATTTCTTTATCCATTGCTTTACACATATCATACACAGTCAGTCCAGCTACCGTCGCCGCAGTCAGCGCTTCCATCTCCACACCGGTCATGCCTTTCGTTTTGACGGTGACATCGATATACAATGTATCCTTCTCATTGTCCGAAAACCGAATGTCGACACCGGTCAGCGCGAGCGGGTGACACATCGGAATCATATCGGACGTTTTCTTGGCCGCCATAATACCAGCCACCTGTGCCACCGCCAGTACATCCCCCTTGCCGACGCGCCCTGCTTTAATCCGGTTAAGCGTCTCCGGTTTCATGACGACCCGACTTTTAACGACGGCCGTTCTCTCCGTTACTTGTTTCTCCGTAATGTCTACCATACGGGCCCGCTGCTGCTCGTTAAAATGGGTGAGTGATTCGCTCATCGTCTTATCCTCCTATTTGCGACATACGACGGACGGTCGGCGTATGAGACTGCGCTTCGTTCGCCAACGCCCGTGCCATCTCATGATTCTCCGGTTTTGCATCAATTGCGCGCAGGAACAGTCGCTGGATGGCATGCTCGTCTCCAATCAGCGGCCGTACATTCCACTCATCGTCCCAGTATAAGCATGGCTTAATATTACCGTCCGCAGTCAGGCGCAGGCGGTTGCAATTATCGCAGAAATGATCGCTAACCGGGTGAATCAAGCCGAAGGTACCTGCGGCACCCGGAATGCGGTAATTATCTGCCGGTCCGTTGCCGTAAATATCACCCGCCGGCTCGTATGTATATCCCATCTGCTTAACCCGTTCAAATACGGTATCCAGCGAAATATATTTCGCGCGCCAGCCCTCGTCATTATGCCCAATCGGCATATATTCAATAAAACGAATCTGCAGCGGCTTTTCCAGCGACATACGAATGAAATCCTCGATTTCATCATCGTTCTGTCCCTGCATTAGCACGACATTTAGTTTAACCGGATGAAAACCGGCACGCACTGCCGCCTCCAGACCGTCCAGCACGCGCTTAAGACTTCCCCCTCGTGTAATATAGGCAAACCGCTCAGGTTTTAAAGAATCCAAACTGATGTTCACACGGGTAACGCCCGCTTCTTTCAGAGCTTCCGCTTTTTGGGCAAGAAAGATTGCATTCGTTGTCAGCGCGATATCTTCAATCCCGGGAATAGTAGAAAGCATAGCAATTAATTTTTCGACTTCTTTGCGGACCAGCGGCTCTCCTCCGGTAAGACGCAGCTTGCGTACTCCTATCTTGGCGACGGCCGAGACAACCTCCGCAATTTCCTCGTAACGCAAAATTTTCTCGCTCGGTTCAAATTCCATTCCTTCCGCCGGCATGCAATAAACACAGCGCAGGTTGCAGCGGTCGGTTACCGAAATTCGCAAATAATCGTGGACGCGGCCAAATTTATCAACCAATTTATCCATAGAGCACGCATCTCCTTTAGTCATTTTTCCGAGTCCTATAAGTATACTACACTATTATTCCTGTTGAGAATGTGGAAAAAAGTAAAAAGCACATCCCTATAAACTTTCCAAGACGCGCTTCTTAACATGCTATAGGTTTCTTTTCCCAAACATGCTACAATAAATACGTTCTAAACGTTTTTTTATGGTATCAGATTTAAAGAATGGGAGCATCTTATATGGATACACGCTATTCAAGACAACTGCTATTTGCCCCAATCGGAAAAACAGGCCAGGAAAAGCTGGCTGCAAGCCGTGTTGTTATCGTGGGTGCAGGCGCGCTCGGGGCCGTGCTGGCCAACCATATGGTACGTGCTGGAGTCGGATACGTCCGGATTATCGATCGCGATTTCGTAGAGCCAAGCAACCTCCAGCGTCAGATGCTATACGACGAAGATGATGCGGCGGCTCATCTCCCTAAAGCGATAGCTGCGGCGGAAAAACTGCGGCGGATTAATAGCGGTGTTACCATAGATCCGGTCATTGCCGATATAATAGCGGCCAACGCTGAAACACTACTTGGCGATTGTGATTTAATTCTGGACGGTACAGACAATTTTGCAATCCGGTTTCTAATTAACGACGTCGCCGTCAAACACGGCATTCCATGGATATACGGTGGTGCAGTTAGCGCCAAAGGCATGTTTGCCGCTATCCGGCCGCATGTAACCCCGTGCCTGCGCTGTTTCATTCCGGAACCGCCGGTCGGAGGGGAAACGTGCGATACAGCGGGTGTCATCGGTCCGATTATTCATATTGTCGCTTCCTATCAAGCGGTAGAGGCTCTGAAGTTGCTTGTTGGGGATGAGAAGAACTTAAATCCCAACCTTGAACACATGGAAATCTGGCGCAACATGCATACCCGGATGAATATAGCAAACAACCGCAACCCTGAGTGCCCAACCTGCGGCAAAGGTAGATTCGAATTTCTGGAACTATCCGGCGACGAAGATACGGTTACTTCCCTTTGCGGGCGCAATAGCGTACAGATCAGCCCGGCGAAGGAACAGAGACTGAACTTAGAAGAACTTGAGAAACGGTTTACCCCGCTCGGAGAAGTAGAACGAAACAAGTTCCTGCTTCGCTTTCATATCGGTGAGCATATTTTGGTTATTTTTCCGAACGGTCGTGTCGTCGTTCAAGGAACCGATGACATAAGTACAGCACGTTCTCTCTATGCCAAATACATCGGAGCATAGCCACTATGAAAAAAGCACCCGTCTATTGAAGTATAGTATCTGCAATAGACGGGTGCTTTTTATGTGAAAATCGTGAGAAAAAAGAGGGAGGAAGAACCGGGGAAGAAAAAGGCATTCGCCTTTTTCAGCATTGAAATCCAGCCTCTCCCCTCTTAATTTCTTACTGATACATACGCAACACTTCAATGCCGTGCTGCTGCATGAACAAGCGCCATGACCACTGGCTATTTTCTTCCTTGCTCCGTTCAAAATCCGCTTCTAAATTTTGCTGAATCTCACTAATGCGTTCTTTGTTAATTAGGGAGTAAGGGCCGATAAACCGATGGACAAACCCTACTTTTGCAAGACGCGCAAACAAGTACTGGCCGATCATAAACTCACTGCGCGCCTGCTCCCGATCGCCGAGCGCCACATCGATCGCTTCACCGCCCCATAAGTCGGTCAGCCGGTATCCCTCTTCCCATGCTTCTTCCACACGGTATATAGTTGGATATGCTGCCATCCAATGCGCGGCAAGATGCAATTCCTGCTCGGACAAATTCGTGTCCTGATCCAATAAATACTTCTCGATAAGACGCTCGCCCTTAATATTCTGATATTCAAGCAGCAGCCAAATGCCATACTGCGCTTCCCAAAACGGGGTTAGCAACGCCTCGGAAGAAAGATTAACCTTGCTTCGGAATATATGTTTAGCCCGCACCTTCTCACGAAGATTCAGCACGCGGCACGAGTATTCACGAAGCTTCTCCATCAATCCCTCATGCAAGTCGTTAAAACACCGCTGTTTCGCCTCTCGCTCAGCAAAGAAATCGACAAGAACCGACGATTCGTGTTCATTCTGCAAGACGATTCAACTCCTCACTTTACGAGTGTTTCCCTGTATTATACCACGAAACAGCGGCTGTAAGGTACTACTCCCTTCTCGCTTCCCCTCGAAACAACTTATCGTATTCTGCACGTGACAGGAATACATCACGCGGCTTAGAACTCCCGGTCTGTCCGGAAATGAATCCCTTCTCTTCCATCATGTCGATAAGCCGGGCCGCACGGTTGTATCCAATCTGAAAGTTTCGCTGCAAAAGCGATGCCGACGCCTGGCCGTTCTCTACACAAAACAGGACGACTTCGGCAAACAATTCATCCGTATTTTCCGACATCATCGCCTGCGTTAAATCTTCTTTCTCAAACAAATAATTCGGCTCCGCCTGACTGCGGACATACTCGGTAACAGCCTCGATTTCATCGTCTGATACATACGGGCCCTGCAGACGGATCGGCTTGGAACTGCCGCTTGATAGGTACAGCATATCACCACGGCCAAGCAGACGCTCTGCCCCATTCATATCGAGAATGGTGCGGGAGTCAGTCTGTGAAGAAACAGAGAACGCAACCCGTGTCGGGATATTGGCTTTAATTAACCCGGTAATGACGTCTACCGACGGGCGCTGGGTCGCCACCAGCAGATGGATGCCGCAGGCACGCGCCTTCTGGGCAATTCGGCAGATCGCCTCTTCCACATCATGCGGCGCCACCATCATTAAATCTGCCAGCTCGTCAATAATAATGACGATGCTTGGCATGATATATTCCTTCTCGTCCGGATACGCACGACGCATTAAGTCGTTATAACGTGTAATATCGCGGGCCCCTGCCTCGGCAAATTTCTCATACCGGCTATCCATCTCCTGCACCGCCCACTTGAGCGCTGCCGTTGCCTGTTTCGGATCAGTGACGACCGGAGCGACAAGATGCGGCAGACGGTTATACGGAGCAAGCTCCACCATCTTTGGATCGACGAGGAGCAAACGCACCTCTTCCGGTGTCGCTTTATACAAAAGGCTTAGAATAATCGAGTTGATGCATACGCTTTTTCCCGAGCCGGTCGCACCAGCGATCAGACCGTGCGGCATTTTAGCCAGGTCAGCCACAATCGGCTCACCGCCGATATCCATCCCCAATGCTACCGTAAGCGGTGACTCCGCTTCCCGGAACGCTTTCGATTCCAGAATAGAGCGTAGAAACACGGGCATACTTTGTTCATTTGGCACTTCGATCCCTACGGCTGAACGGCCGGGAATCGGGGCTTCGATGCGGATATCGCGTGCAGCCAGACTTAACTTAATATCATCAATTAGATTTGTGATTTTATTGACTTTCACACCCGGTGCCGGCTGAATTTCATAGCGTGTAACCGTAGGCCCGCGTACCGCCCCGATGACTTCTGCGTTCACATTGAAATTATGGAGCGTGGTTGCTAACACCTCTCTTTGCTTCTCAATGTATTCCGTGTCTTTTATCTGCACACGCGGCGGAGGAATTAGCAGGGAAAATGCTGGCTTCTCATATGTTTTTCCCGACGGCACAGCAGGTGCAGGTATAGCGGTCGATGGTCCCGTCCATTCCGTCCGTTTCTCAGGCTCAATTTCAGTCACCACAGGCACAGGCTTCACACCTGGTATCTCTTTCTCAAAAGAAATCATCTGTGCGTCTGTTTCAGCAGAAGACAGAGATTTCTCCTCTTCAAAAACGGGCTGCGATAATGGAAGGGAGCGGAAAGTCAGCTCTTTCGGCAACTCTTCCATCTCTTCTTCAACAGACGGCAAAGATACCTCCGCTGCTTCAACCTCTTTTTTGTCTTCTCTTTTTACCTCACCCAGCTTATTTTCTGCCGCTCTACTCTCCGCGGCGGTATGCGCCAGGATCGAAAGTATTTCTTCTTCATCCCGTTTTCTTTCTTCACGGCCAGAGATGACGTTTTCCTGACGCTGTATCGATGCAGATGCGGCGTGCTTTCGCCCCTGAGCCTGCCGTCCGGACTGTGTCGCCATTGCTTCCGTCTCCTTAAACGACATAGGATGCGCCAGCGTAGAAAATATCCGTTCGGTTTGTTCTTCTTGCTCACGCTGCTCCGGACGCTTGCGGCCGTAAATAGGAGAGATTACTTCCGTCGGCCGGAATGGCCGCTTTCCTCCCCTGGATGCACCTGCCATGCGTATCTCTTGTCCCGTGCTTTCCTGACGAACCGCACGACTCTTCTCATATGCGGACCGCTGAGAAGTCTCCTGTACTCTTGCCCGCATGCGCTC
>NZ_DFMZ01000005.1:299-2393 GCF_002375825.1 Aneurinibacillus sp. UBA3580 | reverse complement strand
GCGCTCTTCCGCTTCGCGCTCTTCACGTTCTTGCTGCCGCCGGCTTTCCTGGTCCCGTATGTACTCCTGAATCGGTGGCTCGTCCGGAATTAACGGAAATGGAAACGCATCTTTATTTTGCTTCCGTTTCCGTCTCTGCACGGATGGAGAGGTCGCCGGTTTCTTCTCCCGCAGAATACGAGTCCCAAGCGACTTCGAAGATTTGCGCTGCTCCACGGCCCGCTCAACTGTCCGTTTTGGATAAATGTTTGCCGTCCGTATCGTCAGGTGCTTGTTGGCAACCGGAATCGGAGCAACCTGCGGCTCGGATTCCTCGTATTCTTCTTCATAGATTTCAGATTCCACACGCTCTTCGTTTTTGTCTTTCGCGTACTCTTCTGCCAGAAGCCACTGTTTGAATCGTTCAAGCCAACCTTTCAAAGCGTCTCTTCCTTTCTTTCTCCGCTTCTTTCGCTTCTCCCTACAAAACGCCGAACCGCCCGGTGTTCTAAGCGGCATAGTATGGTTCTCACTTATTGTATTGTAGCATGATTTCTTGTTTTTGCTAGGTTGGATGAGAAGACAAAAGAAGCTTTGCTATTTTCTAATATCAAGGCTATACTGTATAATTAACGTATAATAAAATTATAAAAAAGTTCTATACTCAGTGGAAAACACCCTTGTCTTGCCTGCATGCATGAATTGCACGAGAGGATGTCCACGATGAACAATATACAAGGGAAATACAATATTAAAGCAGTTTCCAATCTGGTAGGCATCACTACCCATACACTGCGTGCCTGGGAACGGCGATACGGCATAATTGAACCGAAAAGAACGGAATCCGGTCACCGTCTATACACCGAGGAAGACGTCGCTACACTGCGCTGGCTGAAAGAGCAGGTAGAGAAGGGACTCCATATCAGCAAAGCGGTAGAAATACTCAAAGAAAAGCAGCAGGCATATTCATCACAACCTGCGTTTGTCCTCATCCGTCAGGAAGCGGACCCCCTTCCTTCTTCACAAAAAGAAGACACGATGTCTCTGATAAAGGTACAGCAGGAACATTTAATTCACGCCCTCCTTTCCTTCAATGAAGCAGATGCGCATGCTATTCTCGATCGATCTATGGCCATCTGGCAGCCGGATGACGTTCTGCACGATATCATCATTCCCGTATTCATCGAAATCGGCGACCGCTGGGAGAAAGGCGAAATTACGGTAGCGCATGAACATTATGCCAGCCAGCTGCTAAATCAGCGCATTCAGCCATTCTTCCGCTATACAAAAATTAACCCCACCATGCCGCGCGTACTTACCATGGCGGGACCGGGTGAACAGCATACCATTGGAATTACGCTATTTTCGCTATTCTTACGCCAGCATGGACTCGATGTATATTTTCTCGGTGCCGACACTCCGCTTGATAGCGTAAGACAAATCGTTCCGGAGCTAGTCCCTGAGATTATTTGTATTTCTATTACCCTGAAGGAAAATATACCAAAGCTTCGCCAGCTAATTGAGGACATTCATACTGCATATCCGACGATTATTTTCGGGGTAGGGGGAAGAGCAATGGAGAGCTATTCCTTGCCGGAATCCCTCAAACCATATTATATTGGATATACAAGAAATGAATGGGAAAAGTGGCTGCGCCGAATACTTGAAAACAGAGCGTAAGGAGGAGAATCCAATGGGGATACGGTCGGCTTACTTGCTGCTTTTTTTGCTATGTTTCGGCGTTCTGAGCGGATGCACGGAATACGGAACAAAAGCAATCGAATCTGTAACTGAAAACGAATTTAAAGCGACGTACGAATCATATAACAAGACGGTCACCAAAAAGATACCATCCATTCCGGACACAGTGCTTGCCATCCAGGTCCAGGAACTTCAATTCAAAAAAGGCAAAGTCACAATTAAGGTAACCGATCCGAATGGCAAAGAAGTGTTTAAACAGGAATTTGAGCCGGGGACCTACCAGGATGGTTACGCTGTTCATTTTGATCAAAAAGGCGACTATGAAATGACCTTTACGTTCGAGCACGTCGAAGACGGAAAACATCTCATTACTTGGGAAACCGATTAATCAATAAGAAAAACTCGCGGGCATTG
>NZ_DFMZ01000005.1:0-135 GCF_002375825.1 Aneurinibacillus sp. UBA3580 | reverse complement strand
CTTACGAATGGAGGGAAAGGATATTTCACTTTACTGTAAAGCGAAATATCCTTTCCCTTACATGCACAAAGACGCTAGCGCACGCGCAATAGCGTCTATTTTATTCTTATATATGGCGGAGAAGGAGGGATTCGA
>NZ_DFMZ01000033.1:37295-37913 GCF_002375825.1 Aneurinibacillus sp. UBA3580 | reverse complement strand
CGGAAAAAGCAACGGCCGGCACAAGCCTCGCACGTTTTTGCTCGATTCCAATGAAGGGAAAGTATATCTCGCTTTATCATTGTAAAGCAAGATATACTTTCCTATACCAAAAAGAAGACTCCTGCCCTGAGGAGGAGTTTCGCGGATTAACGCATAAAAGCGAAAAGGTTCACATCCCCGCTCCTTTTCGCTTTTCTTACGTCATTCATATCGTAGCTACACGTTCTGCCTTATTCTCACTCTCGCGAAGCCAGTGAATTTTATCAGGTCCGTGCAGCTCTTCTGCCAAAAAGTCCAAACATTCGAAAAAGAGTGCGGACACATTGCGACCGTAGCGCACCTCTAAGCTCTCGAGCGCTCGCGTGATGCGAAATACATCAGGTGCCTGTACTTTGCTTTCTTCAATAATGTTTCTTCCTTTATCGGTTAGGTATACATTTACTACCCGACCGTCTTTGTCACTTTTTTCGATCGTGACAAGCCTCTTCTCCATCATTTTCTTCACATGAATAACAACAGAAGATGGGTGCCAGAACGTCCATTCTGCAATCTGGGTGACACGCACTCCTTCATAGCAATACACGATCCATAAAATATTCAGCTGCACCGCTGAATCAT
>NZ_DFMZ01000033.1:36318-37204 GCF_002375825.1 Aneurinibacillus sp. UBA3580 | reverse complement strand
CAGCTGAACCGCTGAATCCAGCTCCAGCTTTCGTGCGGCCGTCTCCCAGTCTTCTTTGTTGACGACAGCAATGGCGCGTAAGGTATTAAGAACCTCGTGTAAAGTTTGTGATTGATTCTGAAGGTCCATAATCAGTCTCTCCTTCCCCCTCCGTGAAACGAATTTAACAAAATTTATTTTATCTACTATACAATAGTATATTTTTCTAAAAATTTAGTCAACACAATCTTTATGGAGAATGCCGGAAAATCCACATGGTTTGGCGGTTGCCAAAGGCCGGATGCGATGCTAAACTCAAAGGTAAGTGTCTTTAGAATCCGGGGTAGGAGTGAATAGAAGTGAGTAGAAGTGCCTACATAAAATTTGTTGAAGGGTCAACTACAAAACAGGTTACATTGGACGAAGTTAAACAGCAGTTCAAACGCTATACAGAAATGACCGCCAAAACCGGTCAACAGCTGGACTGGGATTATCGCCACTCCGCTTTTCCGTACACGATTGAAGAAAAGCCGGAAGCAAAGGGGCAATGGTTTTATCTTAAAGGAACCGACGAGAAGCTGTATCGTTACATTCTGGTGGGAGTTGGCACACGTCAAGTAGAGAAGCAGACGAAGCAACCGGACCCGGAGAACGAGGGCCAGACTCAAACCGTAACAACAATCGAAGAGGAAAATTACATTCAGGTTACACTGACTCCTGAATCAACACACGGCGATAAAGGCAAGGCCAATGAATTTTGTAAATATTTAGCCAAACAATACAAAGCCGAGCTGCACCTTTTTAACGGACGCGTCATGTACTATAACCCACGAAAATAAACATCCGCCTACATATTAAAGAAAAGGAGGGAGAAAAACGGGGGGGGATGATTTCAATGGTGAAAAAG
>NZ_DFMZ01000033.1:23957-36189 GCF_002375825.1 Aneurinibacillus sp. UBA3580 | reverse complement strand
CGCCTTTTTCTTCTCTGGATCTCCTTTCCTCTTTTTCTCCTTCTTTCCTCATGATTTTCACAAAAAAAGAGCAGATTTCTCTGCCCTTCTTCCCCCTATCCCGCATAGGGAAGGATCCGATCGGATCGTTTCAGCGAATAATACCGACCGTCTATCATGCGCACCCCTAATTCTACACAATACTGTCGGGTACTTTCAATTCCATACAAAAGCCAATTTGCTGCCTGAAAATTGATGTCAAAGTCGACATACGTATCAAGGCCATCATTCTTAATCATCCGGTCTGTTACATCATACAACCGGATTACAAACGGCAATTCTGAAACCGGAATTGCAAACCGCTGCTCGATAGCCTCCTTGTGATGATTATCAATCTCCCAGGACGCTGTGAGCGACTGTGTATCATTCCATGCGACACGTATATTCGGTCCCTCTACGTCAGTCTTCGAGGTACGCCTCTTAGGCTTTGCTTTCATCCGCTGCTCTCGTTCCTTTCTTTAATAAAATGTATGCGGTTTCTACCGACACCCTGTAGTATATCCCCATTATATCATCTTTTTGCAGGAATATGAATAGAGGATGGCAAAGGTGCTACCGGGAATGAATGGCGTTCTCTCCCACAACTTGATAGTCCCCGCCACTTCCCTGTTTCATAATCATCTGGACTTTGTAATCGCCCGCCTCTTTAAACTGCATTCCCTTCACATTATGCGTGTATAGAAAAGCTGTGCCATTTCGAGCGGTGGAATAACTTTGAGGATAGCTTACATACTCTTCGGTACCAAAAGGGTTGCGGATCACAATTTTAAACACGAGGGAGTCGGCTTTCGGAGCATTATCCACATCAACAAAAACATCAAACGAAACTTTGCTGCCTTTATCCACAACCATAAAAGGAGAAACGATCTGATAATTATTCTTGTTCGTCTCTTCAACCGCAGCCGCGACAATCATATTGATATTAGGCTTCGTAACCTTCGTTTTTCCAGTCTCTTCATCCCGGACAACAAATGCTCCCAGACGTTCTGCCATCGCACGCAACGGGACAACAGTGGCACCATCGATGACAAGAGGAGGAGGCTTGATATCCTGCAGCGGATTGCCGTTGAATTCGACAGATGCTACGGGGTATTTTCCGCGGTAGACATCGCCGGATGCCATGGCTACCCCGGAAAGTAACAGGGATGTAAGCAGGATTAGTACTTTCCGCTTCATTCGTCTACCTCTTTTCCGATTCTTCACCTACTATTACTTATACGCGCTGCAGGACAATTTGTTTTTCCTCCATCATTGTTTTTTATATCTCCTCCTTACTTTTACGCTGAGGTTCTGCGATGTCTTCATTTGTCCGCTTTCTCGCTTCCCCTTCTCATTACTAATAAAACCAGCAGAAGAATGAACAGCAGAAGGACGGACCCACCAATCACGAAATATACAGAATAGTCGTTCCAATCAATTCTGTTTTTCCCTTCACTGATGGCTTTCTGCGATTTGGAAAATTGCCGGGATTCAAATTTGCGTTTAGCTGGATAACCGATCTACTTTTCCCTTATATGCACCGTGGGCTTGGTCGGTCAATATAAGCGGCGCCCGAAAAATTTCTTCGGCACAAAAAAACAAGCTCCGGAATGTTCCGGAACTTGTTACGTGTAGTTTCACATAGTATCTCTTTAAATAGAAAGCAGGGGCTTATCCTGCCTGTTCACTGTTCTGTTGGGCGCTCATTTGCCGATCGCGCTCCGCTTCTTCCTCATCGCGCAGACGATGCGCCATCCGGCTGGATGCGGACGCCGCAATACTGGCCACCAAATCGTCGAGAAATGTGTGAATTCCGTTGCCGCGCTTTGTATCTAAACGCTTAATAATACCGATTTTCTGCTTATCCAGATGGCCAAATGTCGTTACCGCAATGCTTCCATAACCAAATACGGAACCAAGTGCAAGCGTTTCATCGCATCCGAATAACCCTTCATCGCTCTCAATAATCGATTGCAACGGCTCTGTCAGCATTCCTTTCTCAGCAAGAATGTCGAGCTCCGTGCCGACAAGAATCGCATGTTGAATCTCCCTTTTTTCTAATACGGCGTGAACGCTTTCAATGCAAGAGGACATTTTTAGCCCTACATTATAAGGCGCCTGCATCAAATATACCACATCCGCAATATCTTCGATGGTGACTCCCCTATCGGCAAGACGCTGCAGTGCTGCATTTTTTACTTCTCTGCTGTGTACTTGTCTTTTCATCTTTGCTATCTCCTTCCCCAACCGATAACACTACAAAAGAATCAGATATAGTTCATCATATCACAACTCATCTCCAATAATGGTAAAATTATCATCCGGTGCAACAGCACCGAAGAAATGAACTATAATTATGTATATGATTTGTGAACATTTATTGTTAAAAAAAAATCGGCCCTACGGCCGATCTTCGGGGTCATATTCCGGCTCTTTTCCGGCTGGAGCCAACTCCTGATTCGGACTCCATTCCGTACCCGAGCTGAATCGGTTTAAAATCAATGCCACCAGATAGCTTGCCCCAAAGAGCAGGAGAAGAGAAAGCAAAGATAGAATAACAATATAAAAAATAGCCACATTAAGTCCCTCCTTATGCTTTGATTAGCTATAAGTTTTACCCGTACCATGAGAAATATACCGGGGGACATCCTACAAAAATCAACCATGGAAACAGGAGTTGAAACACATGCCTATCTATAAAGTAAAACGAGTACATAATGAAGCGGAGAAAGAGGGGGCGCTTAACGTCCGGCGCCGCGTCTTTATTGAGGAACAAAACGTGCCGGAAGAGCTGGAAGTGGACGAGCATGACTCTTTAGATGCCTCTACGATCCACATACTTGCCACTAATGAACAGGGAGAAGCGGTAGGCGCCGGTCGGCTGCGTGAATACAAACCCGGTATAGGAAAAATCGAACGAGTAGCCGTACTGTCTTCGTGCCGAGGCCACGGCCTGGGACGTCTGCTGATGGAGAAGCTGGAAGCCGAAGCGAAAAAAAACGGCTATGGCACACTAAAGCTGAATGCACAACTACAGGCCCAGCCTTTTTACGAACGGCTCGGCTACAAACCGCACGGCGACACATTCATGGACGCCAACATCGAGCACATAGCCATGATAAAAACAATATAAGAGAGGAAAAGGGAGGAGCTAATGATTCGCTTGTTTTCGCTGGGTTGAAAAGAAAAGGCTTCATCATTATGCTCACTCCTTCCCTTTTCCGTCTCTCTCTTATAGTTCAAGAAGGATTACGCTTTCTTACTCAGTTCGCGAAGGCGGCACACCGTGTCCATTGTGATCGTGCGGGCGCCCAGGTCGGCGTGAAAAATTTCATCATTCCGCGTGCCGTGGAAATCTGAACCCGCTGTTTTTACCAGGTTATGCTCATCTGCTAGTGCACCGTACAGCCGCATGTCATCTTCGTCATTGTCAGGATGATACACTTCGATGCCCTGCAAGCCGTGTTCAATTAAGCTTTTCACCAATTTAGGATTTTTGTATAATCCAGGATGGGCCAGCACAGCCACACCGCCTGCCGCCTGAATGATATCAATTGCTTCCTGGGGTGAAATGCGCGGCGGATTTACGTAGGCTGCTCCCGTAGATCCCAGATATTTATCGAATGCCTCTTTCATGGAGGAGACGACGCCTTTTTCCATGAGCAATTCCGCCATATGCGGTCGGCCGATATTGCCGGCTTTTTCTTTTTTTCTTTCTTCCACTTCTTCTAAGGTAATGTCAATACCGAGCTCGTTCAATCTGGCAATTATCATTTTGTTCCGTCGGCCGCGTACTTCACGCAACTCTTCCAACCGCTCAAGAAACACCTGATTCTGAATGTCAATATAATATCCGAGCACATGTACATCTTTGCCTTCGTGCACCGAACTAATCTCCACGCCCGGCACGATTTCGATATGCTGGCGCTTTCCTTCTTCAAGCGCTTCTGCCAGCGCCGCTACCGTATCGTGGTCTGTAATTCCAAGTGCGGCCAGTCCTTTTGCTTTGGCCCGCTCGATTAACTGCCGGACGGTAAACGTGCCGTCCGACGCTATTGTATGTGAATGAAGATCTGCTTTTTGCATTACTGTCACCCCTGTTTGTATTGGAATCGAACGTGAAAAGACGGTATGCCGGAGCATCCCGTCTTCTTACCTCGTTCTACAACCTTTGTTCAATCTCTACAGTACGCCTGCTACGTATTATGAGGCTTACTACCCCATTATATTATATCCGGCATCCACGTGAATCACTTCACCGGTAATGCCGCGCGACAGATGACTGAACAAGAAGAGCGCCGCATCCCCTACTTCCCGTTGGTCGACCATCCGGCGAAGCGGCGCTTTCTCAGGTACGCCTTTTGTTAAATCATTGAAATTTCGGATGCCTTTGGCTGCAAGCGTACGAATTGGACCGGCAGAGATTGCGTTGACTCGAATGTTATTCTGTCCAAGATCGGATGCAAGATAACGCACGCTCATTTCCAGAGCGGCTTTTGCCACGCCCATGACATTATAATTCGGAATCACGCGTTCTCCTCCGAGATATGTTAGTGTTACAATGCTGCCGCCTTCTATCATTAATTTGCGGGCTACATTGGTGACTGCAACCAGCGAATATGCACTAATATCGTGCGCAAGCGCAAAGCCATCACGTGATGTGGAAACAAACTCATCTTCTAAGTCTTCCGATTTTGCATACGCGATGCAGTGTGCCACACCATGGAGTACGCCTACTTCCTGCTTAATTACA
The DNA here is from genome assembly GCF_002375825.1 of Aneurinibacillus sp. UBA3580. Classification (NCBI taxonomy): domain Bacteria; kingdom Bacillati; phylum Bacillota; class Bacilli; order Caryophanales; family Paenibacillaceae; genus Aneurinibacillus; species Aneurinibacillus sp. UBA3580. The sequence continues at coordinate 31,418 of NZ_DFMZ01000033.1, read as the reverse complement.
GTAAACGCTTGCTTGATATCTTCATCGTTGGTTACATCGCACGGGACAAGAATCGTGCGTTCTTGGCCAAGTGAAGAAGCCAGTTCCTCCACGCCGGATTTCAACCGTTCTCCTTGATAGGTGAATATCAGATTGGCACCAGCTTCACGGAGCGATTGCGCAATTCCCCAGGCAATGCTTCGCTTATTAGCCACACCCATAATCAGAATATTTTTACCTTTCAGTATATCCATCGGCTTATTTCCTCCTACTGTTACAATGATTTATATTGAGCCTGCAAATATATAATGAAGACTTCACCATGCTTTATAACGAGGAAAAATTTATGTATCACGGCATAATTCATTGCAAAAAACAATACACTAAAAATTAATAAGAAATATGTTATATATTTTGTTTTATTCAGCCCTATATATGGTAAGCAGATAGTAGTGATTCAATCTTCTTAAAATGTTACCATGGCGAAGGAGGGGCAGAGAATAGTACCCATGTGTATAGAGCACAACGACTCAAAGCTGACCAGCCAATTAGAAGCACTGCAGAAGGAAATTACCCTGCTGCGTGAAAATATGTATAAACTCGCCAGAGAAAAGAAAAACTTCTCCCACCCCGATGTGGTGGAGATTAGCCAGCAGCTTGACGCCAAGCTGAACCTGCATCAACGGGTTTTCCGTTCCCATTGAAGGGAAGGCCCCATCCTACTGCAGGAACGGCAATACCATGGATAATACGAGGGAAATGGCGATGATAATGGAAATGACCATATACGCTTTTCGCATACGCATTGCTATTCACCCCTCTATGCTTTCCAATTCTTTAAAACAACAATATAAAAATATCATGTTCTCCAAGCGATTTCAATGCGGGGAAGAGCGTGTTTCCTGCCGCTTGCAACTACACCATTCAGGAAACACTCTCTCCCCGTTTTTTTCTGCGTATCGAAGAACATAAAAACAAACGCCCCTTATTCGCCAGACTTCAGGTACAGCCAAGGAATAAGAGACGTTCATACACGTTTGTATCAGAATTAACTTACATGATGCTCAATCCGCAGCCTGTCCGCCACCATGGCGATGAATTCCGAATTGGTCGGCTTGGCTTTGCTGTTGCTGACCGTATAACCGAATAGCTTGCCGATAGAGTCCATATTTCCCCGACTCCAAGCCACTTCAATCGCATGCCGAATCGCCCGCTCGACCCGACTGGCCGTCGTATTGAACTTCTTGGCGATTTCCGGATAGAGAATCTTTGTAATGGAGCCAAGGAGCTCCATATCGTTATATACCATCGTAATGGCCTCGCGCAGATACAGATACCCTTTAATGTGTGCAGGCACACCAATCTCATGAATAATGTTCGTAATGTTTTGATCCAGATTCTTGCCTTTCGGGGGCAGGGAAGGCGGACGCAGGTTATGATGAACGGTTGGAGCTAACCCCGCGACCTGACGCAGACGGTTCGCCAGAACTTCCATGTCAAATGGTTTCAAAATGTAATAGGATGCACCAAGCTCTACAGCCTTCTTCGTGATCTCTTCCTGTCCGAACGCTGTTAGCATAATAATCTTAGGCATAACCGGCAGTTTCATACCGCGAATCTGATCGAGTACTGCCAACCCATCCAAATGCGGCATTACAATGTCAAGAATCAATACATCCGGCAGCGTATGGCTCAACAGGTTCAACACGTCATTTCCGTTAAATGCAACACCCACCACTTCAATGTCATTCTGATCGTTTAGATACTCCTCAAGCAATTCCGTAAATTCCCGATTATCATCCGCAAGAATAACTCGAATATTTTTCAAAATGGCCTCGCCCCTTTTGCGCTACTGCTTATATTATATTTTCGTGTTATACGAAAGTAAATCCTCTTACTCCATATATAGGTGAAATTACCTGTTAATTGTAATTATCAGGTATGGATACGTCCACGTTTTGTAATTCGACGTTACCGTATCATCTCCTGCAAAATATGCGCGATTACTTTTCGACCAATCTCTCGCCATTTCGACGAAACAGACCGATAAAATGACAAAAAAACGCAGGGGGTTAGCTTGCCCTGCGTTTTTTGTCTGTTTGCTTATGAATGTCAATGCCCGCATCCTGCAGCATCCACTCAATATACGTGCCGTATCCGCTGGTCGGGTCGTTAACGAATACGTGGGTTACCGCACCTACCAGCTTGCCGTCCTGAACAATCGGACTCCCGCTCATTCCCTGAACGATTCCCCCGGTTTTTTTCAGCAATACCGGGTCGGTGACCTTAAGAATCAGCCCTTTAGTCGCCGGATATTTCTGCGGAACCACATTGACAATTTCAATCTTGAACTTCTCCACTTTTTGATCGTCTACTACCGTATAAATCTCAGCCGGACCGGGTTTGACCTGCTCACCTAAAGCGATGGGAATCGGCTTTGTTTCCACCGCCTGCTCCGGCAGTTTGTTCATCTTTCCAAAGATTCCAAACGGCGTGTTCTTTTCAATCGTGCCCAGTTTAACGCGTTCATTGCGGAGCGTGGCGTATTTCTCACCTGGTGCACCGCTTTTTCCCGGCTCAATTGATGTAACACTCGACTGCACGACATGGCCTTCGCCGACCGCAATCGGCTTGCCGGTATCTATATCGGAAATAACATGACCAAGCGCTCCATATCTCTCGCTTTTCGGATCATAAAACGTCAGCGTACCGACGCCTGCGGCTGAATCCCGAATATAAAGTCCCATCCGGTATTTTTTGTCTTTATCGTCAAGAGCAGGTTTAAGATCGACGATATGTTTTTGCTTATCGCGCAGAATCGTAAGCTTTACTGCTTTTCCTTGCTTTCCCGCCTGGTCCACTATCTTTCCCACTTCATCCATACTGCGGATGTCGACGCCATCAATACCGGTAATCATGTCTCCTACTTTAATGTCGGCGGTTTCGCCGGGCGAGTATTTCTTGCCCTGGCTTTCAACAAGATGATGTCCGACGACAAGCACCCCCACCGTATGCAGTTGGACACCGATGGATTGTCCACCGGGTATGACTTTCAGCTCCGGCAGTACTTCTACATCTACCGTCTTAACCGGAATGTTTCCAAGTTTCAGCGTTAGCTTCGCTCCGCCGGGCTTACCGGGCTGGATGGTAAGCGGCTTGCGCAAATCCACCTGTCTGGATGCCTTGTCCGCGCTGACATGCACAATGTCAGGGTCCGTGGACGCGATGGTTCCCGTCACAGGCATGGTAAGGGAAAGTTGAGCGAGCGAGCCCTGGAACATGCGGATTTTTTCTGGAAAAGAAGCAAATTGTTGAAAAGGGGGCGAAGAGAAAGTGAGAAGAGCGAGTACAATTACAATACAGCCAATGATCGTTTTCTTTTTGTTTCGGGTGTTCAACGGGTCATCACGCTCCTACACGTTCCCTACCTACACCTCCATGTATCTGTAATAATAATGTTGCCGGAGTGGCTTACATTTATAACCCTTAAACCGAAACAATCTCTTCCTGTTTATCCTTACTTCCTGGCCTTCAGCTCTTCTGCCTGGGCGAGCATCTCCCTGGCGTTGTTTTTCGTGGTCTCTGTCACCTGGGCCCCGCCAAGCATACGGGCCAGCTCAACAACCCTTTCCTCGTATGAGAGCGCGGTGACCTTCGTCTCCGTCTCGTTATCGTTCATGTGCTTTTCGATTCTTAGGTGTGTATCGGCCATGCTTGCGACTTGCGGCAGGTGCGTAATCGATAATACCTGGCGCCTACGGGAGACGCGCACCAGCTTCTCTGCGATCGCCTGAGCGGCCCGGCCGCTAACACCTGTATCCACTTCATCGAAAATCATCGTATCAATATTTTCCGCATCAGCCAGAATGGTCTTCATCGCCAGCATAATCCGCGACAACTCTCCGCCGGACGCAATCTTACTGACCGGACGTAACGGCTCACCCGGATTGGGCGCAATAAGGAATTCGACCGTATCAATCCCCTTGGCCGTTACACGCAGCTTCGTTCCGTTCACTTCTAAGCCTCGCTCATCTTCCTGTTGATGGACCGCGATTTCAAATCGGGCGCGTCCCATGTTCAGCTCTTTCAGTTCCTGTTCGATGGCTGCGGCCAATGCAACGGCGATTTGCTTGCGGATTTGCGACAGTTCCGCGGCATCCACCGCCAGATCAAGCGCCACCTCCCGCAGCCTCTTCTGAAGTTCTGCGATACGCGACTCCCTGTTCTCCATGCTGTCAAGTTCATCCTCAATGGATGCCGCGTATTCAAGAATTTCATCAACGGAAAGCCCATACTTACGCTTCAGGCGGTTAATTTCATCCAGGCGGCTTTCAATCTGCATAAGTCGTTCCGGATCGAACTCGATCGTATCGCGATAGGCACGTACCAGGCGGGCCGCTTCTTCCAATTGGTAAAACGCGCTTTCCACCATCTGGTGTGTTTCTTTCAGTTCTTCGTCATATTCAAGTACAGTCTCCAGATGACTCACCGCGTTACTAACCCAATCAATGCCTCGCTGATCACCGACCAACGAACGATAGGCATCTTCCAGACTGTGTACCAGTTTCTCACCGCCTGACAGCCGTTTTCGTTCCTTTATTAACTCTTCGTCTTCCAATGGTTTTAAGTCGGCCTCGACAATTTCCTGCAGCTGAAACTTAAGCATATCCATACGCTGCACCATTTCCCGCTCATTGGTCGATATATATTCCAACTCCGAAGCAATTTGTCTGTACTTCGCATACAGCTTAGAAAATTCACGGAAAGCAGGCGCCACCTTTTCATCGCCGAACGAGTCCAACCATTCCATATGCCTGTCTCCCTGCATAAGCGATTGGTGCTCATGCTGTCCGTGAATGTTAATCAACCACGGTGCCACTTCTCTCAGCATCCCCAGCGTTACCATCTGCCCGTTAATCCGGCAGACGGTTTTGCCCGTGCTCGCCAGTTCCCGGCGGATGATAACGGTGTTTTCCTCTACTTCGATACCCATCTCTTCGAGCATGGACAGTGCAGGTGCTCCCGCTTCGAATTCGAACAGCCCTTCGATTTCCGCCTTTTTGCATCCGTACCGTACATAATCCGCAGATCCGCGCCCGCCAAGCAGCAGGCTGATTGCATCGATAAGAATCGATTTTCCTGCACCGGTTTCTCCCGTTAAAATGGTAAGGCCCCGTCCAAACGAAACGGAGACCTCTTTAATCACGGCAAAATTGCGAATCGTTAACTCGAGCAACATAGTAAGTCCCCCGTATCTGCTTATAACATGTCGATAAACCGCTGCGACATCTCGGTGGCGTAGTCTTGACTGCGGCAAATGATCAGGATCGTATCGTCACCACAAATGGTTCCTAAAATCTCAGGCCATTCCAGATTGTCAATCAATGCTCCGATCGCATGCGCATTCCCAGGCATTGTCTTCATCACCAGCAAATTATCCGCACGATCAATGCTTACGAAGCTGTCAATCAGCGTCCGCTTCAGCTTATGCTGGGGATTGAAGCGCTGATCGGCAGGCAAGGAATACTTATACCGTCCGTCATTAGTCGGAACTTTAACAAGGTGCAGCTCTTTAATGTCCCGTGAAACGGTTGCCTGCGTTACGTTAAAGCCCGCTTCACGCAGCAAATCCACCAGTTCGTCCTGAGTTTCTACGTCATTGCGGGCAATGATCTCCCGAATTTTGATATGTCGCTGTCCTTTATTCATGTTCTTTCCTCCAGAAACGCTTTCATTTTCTTCCATCTATTCACTCTCTCCCTGTAGCTTTTTACGCACCACTTCGAAAAAGCTGCGTTCCTTCCACTTGATGAGCGATGTAATATAAGGTGAACGCCGGATAACAATTTCGTCGTCAATCTCCAATGGGTAACCCAGCTGGCCATCAATTGTCAAACCCAAATCATTGTGCGTAGCGTATACTTTGACATGAATTTCTTCGTCATCGGGCAACACGAGCGGACGCGCCGTCAAAGAATGGGGCGCTACGGGTGTCAGCAGGATAGCATTAATATACGGAACGACAATCGGGCCTCCCGCCGACAAGGAATATGCGGTTGAACCGGTAGGCGTAGAAATAATAAGGCCGTCACCGTTATATGTACCCGCAAATAAATCATCCACATAAACGCTGCACTTAATCATCCGGCCGAAACTTCCCTTGGCGATTCCGATGTCGTTCAGCGCTACCGCTTCATGAACGCGCTGCCCGTTACGAATCACTTCCGTATGAAGCATCATCCGATCTTCTACGCAATAATCCCCGCTTAAGATACGGTCCACTGCATGCGGCAAATCAGCCGGTTCCGATTCGGAAAGAAAACCGAGATTCCCTAAATTGATGCCGAGAATCGGAATCGAATACGGAGCGATTTCCCGCGCAAGGCCAATCAGCGTCCCATCCCCTCCCAACACGAAAATAATGTCCACGACTTCATGAAACTTATCAATGGGCAGGGCCAAATCTTCTCGATCAATATGCGACGCTACTACATGGTCTATGTATACATCTGCGCGCTTCGCTTCGAGTAGACGAACCAACTCTTCAGCCACGGGCCATGCATTTGTTTTTTGTTTATTCGCTACAATGCCTATCGCCGTCACAACTAACACCTCGATTAGCTAGGGTGATGCTTGCCTGTCTCTCTTATTATACATGCTTTCCTGGTTTCATGCATAAAAATACAAAAAAGCAGGAAGTCTCTGTCAGATCCCTGCTTCTGCACATTTCTTTAAAACGTGGCGTGCGCTTCCTGAACAATTCGGTCAATGTCCGCCTCATAATCCTGTACCTCTTGCGCATTCGGCACTCCATTCCACTCCAGGTGAAGCAAAAACTCAATATTTCCTTCTCCTCCCGTAATCGGTGAAAACGACAGTCCCTGCACCCGAAAGCCCAGTTCTTCACTGAAACGCAGCATCGTGCGCAGCACCTCTTTATGCACTTCAGCGTCGCGTACCACGCCGTGCTTGCCTACCTGTTCGCGGCCTGCTTCAAACTGCGGTTTCACCAGCGCCAGCACGCCTCCTCCCGGCTCCATGAACTCTTTGAGCACAGGCAGTATCAATCGCAGCGAAATGAAGGACACGTCGATCGTGGCAAACTGAATCGGATCGCCTTCCCACTCTTCCGCTTTCAGGTAACGAAAATTGGTCCTCTCCATAACGACAACCCTGTCATTCTGTCTAAGCGACCAATCCAGTTGGCCATAGCCGACATCGATTGCATACACGAGGCGGGCGCCGTGCTGCAGGGCACAATCCGTAAAGCCGCCGGTAGAGGCTCCGATATCCATGACGACCGCATCCGTTAAATCAATCCCGAACGTTTGAATCGCTTTTTCAAGCTTTAAGCCGCCGCGACTCACATACGGATGGACCTGTCCTTTTACCGTAATCGGCTTATTCGTCTCTACTTTCATTCCCGCCTTGTCGCAGCGTTCCTGTCCGACAAAGACAAGGCCTGCCATAATGGCAGGCCTT
>NZ_DFMZ01000033.1:10819-23863 GCF_002375825.1 Aneurinibacillus sp. UBA3580 | reverse complement strand
CCCCTGCCATAATGGCAGCCCTTGCTTTTTCCCGGCTCGGAAAATATCCTTCCTGCACCAGGCGCACATCAATTCTCTCTTTTTTGCTCATCGTCTATGCCCGCTGCCTCCTCGCCGGCCATAGAGAACGAACTTTTTGCGCAACATTCTCTGGAGTCAACCCCACTTCAGCACGCTGTTCTTTCACACTGCCGTGCTCGACATAGTAATCCGGAATCCCCATCAATTCAACGATCACGTCATGATAGCCCGCCTGCGCATAGCACTCTAACACGGCGCTTCCGAATCCGCCTTGCACCGCACCTTCTTCGAGCGTAATCACTGTATAACCGTCCCGTGCCAGCATAAAGAGCATCTCTTTATCAAGCGGTTTGGCAAAGCGCGCATTAATTATCATCGGATTGATGCCCTCTCCTGCCAGCATGTCCGCCGCTTTCTGGGCGGTAGAGACCATGTTCCCGAATGCGACAATCGCAACGTGCGCACCCGGACGCAAGATTTCAGATTTACCGATCGGAAGCTGTTTGAATTCCGTATCCAGTATGACACCTTCACCGTTACCGCGCGGATAGCGGACGGCAATCGGGCCATCGTTATACATAAGCGCCGTATACAGCATATGCTGCAGCTCGTTTTCGTCTTTCGGCATCATAATCGTCATATTAGGTAAGCTGCGCATATAGGCAATATCGAATACCCCCTGATGCGTTTCGCCGTCTGCACCGACAAGGCCTGCGCGATCAATCGCGAACGTGACATTTAGATTCTGACGGCATACATCATGCACGAGCTGATCGTAACCGCGCTGCAGAAATGTGGAGTAGACGGCGAACACGGGCTTTAGCCCCTGCGTGGCGATACCGGCTGCCATCGTAGTAGCATGCTGCTCGGCAATCCCGACATCAAAGAACCGTTCCGGATACTTTTTAGCGAACCCCTCCAGGCCCGTCCCGCTCGGCATCGCGGCCGTAATGGCGACGATACGCGGATCAGTTTCCGCAACTTTTTCAATCGTCCGGGCAAAAATGCTTGTATAGCTCGGCGGCCCTTCGCTCTTCAGGACTTCACCGCTCTCGATCTTATAAGTTCCCACGCCATGGAACACTTGCGACTCGCTTTCCGCAGGCGCGTATCCTTTTCCTTTTTTCGTAATCACATGAACAAGCACAGGCCCCTTTGTATAAGCGGCCTGGCGCAGTGCTTCCATGAGCGTCGGCAGGTCATGGCCGTCCACAGGTCCGAGATACGTAAAGCCCAGCTCTTCGAATAATATGCCGGATACCATAAGGTACTTCAGCCCATCCTTCAAGCGCTCCGCCAGCTTGGCCATCGTACCTCCCACAGCCGGTACTCTCTTGAGTAGATGCTCTACTTCTTCCTTGACACGTTTATAGCCGTCGTTCGTGCGCAACTTGCCAAGGTAGTTGTGCAGTGCCCCGACATTGGGTGCGATCGACATTTCGTTATCATTCAATATCACGGTCACATCACGTTTTTCATGCCCCATGTGGTTCAGCGCTTCAAACGCCATTCCTCCGGTCAGTGCACCGTCACCGATGATAGCAAGCACTTTGTAACGTTCCCGCTTTAAGTCGCGGGCGATTGCCATGCCCATTGCCGCAGACAAAGAGGTACTGCTGTGTCCGGTTTCCCATACATCATGCTCGCTTTCGCTGCATTTCGGATATCCGCATAACCCTTTATATTGACGCAGCGTATGGAAGCGATCCATCCGGCCGGTCAGCATTTTATGTACGTATGCTTGATGTCCGACATCCCAGATAAATTTGTCCTTGGGACTGTTAAAAATATAATGAAGCGCAAGCGTTAATTCCACTACACCAAGATTCGGCGCCAGGTGTCCGCCCGTCACCGAAAGGTTTTTAATGAGGAACTCACGAATTTCTTCTGCTAGTTTATCGAGCTGTGCTATGTTTAATTTTTTCAAGTCTTGAGGGGAGTTAATATCAGATAACAAAGAAAACTCCTCACTTTCAGCATTTCGTTCTAATTTCTCCATGAATGTATCATACCTATATTCATACGAGTAAATCAACAACATGGTATCATAAACTAACAAGAAACACCAATGTAAAGATAAACACCTTTTCTTCGACACAGAAAAGGTGTTTATCTTAGATTATATTGAGTTAGTAATCGCGCTCAATAATGAATGCTGCGAGAGCACGAAGGATGCTGTCATTCACAAGCTCGGCTTCTGTGAGCGCCTGGTTGGCCTCAGCCACCAATTGGTGAAGCAATTCACGCGACTCCTCCATGCCAATAAGGGAAGGATACGTAGACTTATGCCGCTGCTCGTCGCTGCCTACCGGCTTGCCGATTTTAGCAAAGTCGCCGGTTACATCCAAAATGTCGTCCTGTATCTGGAATGCAAGGCCGATGTTGTTGGCGTAACGGGTCAACAGAGCAAGCTGCCGTTCATCTGCATTGGCGAGAATCGCACCCGCACGTACGCAAAATACGAGTAGGTCGGCCGTTTTATGCTGGTGGATATACTTCAACTGCGCTAGCGTGAGCTGTGTATTTTCTCCTTCCATATCGGCACACTGGCCCCCGACCATGCCTCGGGCACCGGCGTAGGATGCAAGCTCCCGCACAATTTTCAGCACGCTGACGGCAGGCGCACCGGCTGCTTCCGCTTCACACACCGTCTCGAAAGCTTGGGTCAGCAGCGCATCTCCGGCCAGAATCGCCATTGCTTCTCCGTATACTTTGTGATTTGTCGGCTTTCCGCGACGGAAGTCGTCGTTATCCATGGCCGGTAAATCATCGTGAATAAGCGAATAGGTATGGATCATCTCTACCGCGCAACCCACGGGGACGCCTGTTGCGATCGGGTTACCGAACGCTTCAAGTGTCGCCAGCACTAAAACAGGGCGCAGCCTCTTTCCCCCGGCGAGGAGCGAATACCTCATCGCCTGGCGGAGCGTTTCCGGAATCCCGTCCGTATCCATATACCTTGCCAGCCGCTCAGCAATCAGGTCCGCTTTTTCTTGAATATAGTCTTTTAACTGTACACTGCTCACTCGTCATCCCCCTCCAACTGAAAAGGGACGGTAACCTGCTCGCCTTCCTGATCCAGCAGCATTTCAATTTTTTGCTCGACATCGTTCAACTTCCGACTGCACAACTTAGATAGCTCCATGCCTTCTTGGAACAGAGCAATTGCCTTTTCCAGCGGCACATCTCCCGCTTCGAGCTGCTGCACTACTTCTTCCAATTGTTTCATCGCTTCTTCAAATGGCACTTCGGCTTTTTTCTTAGCCATGGTTCTCCCCCTTTTTCATCTCCTCTACCCGACATGTGAGCGTCCCGTCAACCAATCGGACTGCAACCTGTTCGCCCACGGACGTCTGCTCTACTGACGTTACCAGCCGCTCCGCTCCCTCTGCTTCCTGAAATACAAGCGAGTACCCCCGTCGCATGACTTTCAGCGGGCTGAGCGCATCCAGTTTATCCAACTGGCGGTTTAGCTGTTGATCCTTCTCTCTTATCAGCATCTGCATTGCCCGTATAAGACGCTTCTGCCGGTCGTCCAAACGTTCCCGCTCAAGCCTCGTCGTTACCGCAGGGCTGTATTGCAGTAAATGCCGGTGCATTTCTTTCCACTGAGCCTGTTTCTGTATACGATACTGCCTGGCGGCACGCCCAAGCCGTTGCTGCAGGCGGTCTAATTCCTGCTCATACTGCATCACATACCGTTCCGGCTGGCGCAGTACATAAGAACGCTGTATACGCGTGAGCCGTTCTCGAAGCCGCTTTACCTGATATCGCAGCGAGGTTCCCAGGCGTCCGGTCAACTCCTCAATCCGACGGCGCAGCACCTGCATGTGCGGTACGGCGATTTCTGCCGCAGCCGTCGGGGTGGCAGCACGCATATCCGCTACAAAATCGGCAATCGTAAAATCCGTTTCATGCCCTACCGCCGAAATGACGGGAATTTGTGAGCGGAAAATACTGCGGGCCACCGCTTCTTCGTTAAATGCCCACAACTCTTCAATCGAGCCACCGCCCCGCCCTACAATCAGCACATCGACATCCTGCCGCCTGTTCATCTCCTCAATCGCGCGGCAAATCGACGGTGCGGCATGCTCCCCCTGCACCGCCACCGGATATAACAACACATTTGCCGCCGGATAACGGCGGCGGATCGTCGTAATGATATCCCGCACCGCCGCACCGGTAGGCGAAGTAATAACGCCCACTCTGGACGGGTAGAGCGGAATCGGCTTTTTATGCCGCTCGTCGAACAGTCCTTCGCTCTCCAGCTTTTCTTTTAATTGCTCGAACGCCATATAAAGGCTACCAATACCATCCGGCTGCATCTCTTTTGCATACAGCTGATACTGACCGTCTCGCTCATACACAGAAACAGAACCGCGGATAAGTACCCGGGTTCCGTTTTTGGGGATAAATTTGAGATACCGGTTATACCCGGCAAACATTACACCTTTGATTTTGGACTCTTCATCCTTGACGGTAAAATACATATGCCCGCGGGAGTGATGCACGAAGTTGGACAACTCGCCCCGCACCCACACATTCTGTAGCAACTCGTCAAAATCAAATGTATCTTTAATATAGCGCGTAAGGTCTTTTACCGAAAAAATTTGCCGGGTATCCTGCACAACTCTCTTCCTTCCTGCGTTCTACTGCTTTTGTGCGACACGCGATAATTTCTTCGCCGCCTCCACCGTATTCTTCATCAGCATGGTAATCGTCATCGGCCCTACGCCGCGCGGTACCGGAGTCAAATAGCTCGCTACCTCTTTTACGGAATCAAAATGAACATCACCGACCAGCTTGCCTTCCGCGTTGCGGTTTACGCCGACATCGATAACGACCGCACCACTCTTCACATGCTCGGCTCTGATCATCTCTGCACGGCCCACGGCTACCACCAGAATATCGGCCTGGCGCGTAATGGATGCAAGATCTTTCGTCCGGGAGTGGGCAATCGTTACGGTCGCATTTTCCTGCAATAATAACATAGCAACAGGCTTTCCTACAATATTGCTGCGTCCGATTACAACCGCATGCTTGCCTTCGATCGATTGACCGGAGCGCTTGATGAGTTCAATGATGCCATGCGGCGTGCAGGGAAGATAGCAATCGCTTCCAATCAGCATGTTGCCTACATTAATCGGTGTAAAACCGTCCACATCCTTTTCCGGGCTAATCGCATCGATCACTGCTTTCTCCGAGATATGTTTCGGAAGCGGAAGTTGGACCAGAATCCCATGAATGTTCGGGTTTTGGTTGTATTCTTCTACCATAGCCAGCAACTCTTCCTGCGTGATGGAAGCGTCGCGCCGAATGACCTCAGAGTAAATGCCGATTTCATGGCACGCTTTTTCCTTCCCCTTTACATACGAATGGGAAGCCGGATCATCCCCAATGAGAATAACCGCAAGCCCCGGGTGAATTCCCTGTTCTTTCAGTTGTGCCACTTCCTCTTTCAGCGCGGCCCGAATTTCGGCCGCCACTTCTGCGCCGACAATAATATGTGCTGACATAATTTAATTCCTCCCGTCCAGGTGAAATATCGAGAAAGTTCAAGCTTTCATCTTCCTTTTCAGTGTAGCGAATCGGACGGGAGATTGCAAAGATAAATTACGAAATATATTTGGTAAATCAAATAAAATGTTCGCCTTTGTTATTAAAAAAGTGTTTGAGCAATCCAATTCGCGCCACACCGAACGCATTATCTCCCGCATAGGCCGGATCAGCAAAATATAGACGTGCGCCTACCGCCCGGTGCGTTAGTCGCTTCAATAGCCTGTTCCGAATATAGGCATTGGCCGATACGCCGCCCACGATAAGAATATCCTTGGGGTAGCCGTCTTCGACTGCCGTGCGCAGCACCTTCTCCAGCGTGGCTGCTACGCACTTTTCCGCCGCCCGCGCAACCTGCGGTGCCGGTACATTCTGCTCGATTGCGCGCATCAGCGCCGTTTCAGGACCGGAAAAACTGAATGTATACTGGGTTACAGAGGAAGGCACGGCAAAGTCATCTGCTCCTGCCTGCTTCGCCAGTTCTTCCAGATACGGACCTGCAGGAAACGGGAGTCCAAGCGCCACACCCACCCGGTCAATGAGCTGTCCCGCATGCAAATCCTTTGTACCGCCGATGCATTCGATTCGGTATCCGCCTGCCTGTTTCGTGCAATCAAGCACCTCGCTGGTGCCGCCGGACAGATGCACGGCGAGAAACTTCTCCACTGCAAGCGGCGTAGGCAGCGTGTACTCTCCCGCTGCAATGTGCCCTTCCTGGTGAGACGTATAGTAAATCGGCACGTGGAAAAAGTGCGCCATCATCTCCGCCGCCATCTGTCCCGCCAGAAATACAGGCATATAACTGCCTTCTACCGGACGCGGCGAACAGCTCACCGCAATCGCCTTGATGTACCGGCCTTCTCCTGACATCCTTCTAGCCAGCTCCGGAAGACGCTTCACATGCTGAAAGAGGGCGGTGGACTGCTGCAGTCCCCGCTCTCCGGCTTCTACGGATAAAAGCTCTTTCTCTTCGGCAACAATTTGGCCGTCCATGTCGATTAGGCAGAGCGATGTCCGGTAATTGCTCGTATCAATGCCAAGCACTACATCCATCGTCTACAGCCCTTTTTGCTCGTTTTTTTCCAGGTCTTTCACCAAACTCGACAGTACGCCATTGATGAATTTCGGTGAATCGTCCGTTCCATAAACTTTAGCCAGCTCAATCGCTTCATTCAATGTAACCTTTACCGGAATGTCATCACGATACATCATCTCATATCCAGCGAGGCGTAGAATGGCGCGATCTACATTTGCAAGGCGTCCCATGGTCCATCCGCGCAAATACCGGCTAATCGTCCGGTCGATATCCGCCTGGTGCTTTACCGTGCCTTCCACCAGCTCATTTAAGAACTCGGTGTTCTGCGCTTCTGCTGCCGGCTGCTCATCCTCTTCTTCGAGCAAATTGGCAAGCACGTCTTTCGGCTCGGCTTGTGTCATATCGATTGAAAACAATACTTGTATCGCTTTTTCGCGGGATTGATGTCGGTTCATGTGTTACCACCTTTTATTTATTCCATATTTACTAGCTTTACCTGCGCAAAAAATAACCATTCTTTGAGTTTATCAAATCCTAACTCCCTTGGAAATACTTTGCGCGCACCATTTTACCGCAAAAAGCGCCAAACCTCCGGATTCGAGATTTGACGCTTTTTTTAGGACCTGCCACCCTTTCTACCGTTTTGTAAACTTACCGGGAAGAATGCGGTCCAGCACTTCGCTTACATCCTCTTCATTATCAAATTTGCGGCCGATATAAAAACCGGTCGCTACGAATACGGCAAATACGATCGTTTTGAAAAAACCGACCCACAGAAAGAGAAAGCCAAAAATAAATCCCGCCGCAAGACCAAACGCTTTTCCCCGGTTTTCCAGAATAAACTGCCAGAACATGGCCATCCCTCTATTCTACCCGCCGGACGCGCGCTCCGGTGCCAGGCTGCGCTACCTCGGACACAAGTACTGTCACTTCGGAAATCATAAGTCCGGCAATCGTTTCCACACGCTCTTTGATTATCTGCTGTACCTGCTCTGCCAGGCCAGGAATCGGCGTTTCCCCGTCCACTGTCACCTTGACGTGAATGGACGTTTTATTTTCTTCCGCACGGACCCGCGCTTTCAGATCGCGAATGCCCCGGATGCGGCGTGCTGAATTGACGGCAATACTCTCAATCGTATCCAGCGTAATCCGTACATCCCCGTATTCGGTCGGACTATGAACCGACGCCTTCGCATGGGTGCGCTCCCCGCCACCGCGCACGCTGGTAAACAGAAATTTCAGGCTGATAAGAAAGAAGATGGCCGCTGCAGCGAAATAGACAAGTCCCACCTGCGATGAGGCATAAATTTCTTCAATCGCATCCGTAATGTATGTGGACGAAATTAAATTCAGGCTGGTCGCCATAACAAACAGCGAGATAACCACCAACGCCAGACTGTATAATGTTAGAATAAAACGGTCAAATAAATTCACGGACGCCCTCCTACCGGCGAAACGTCAAATTATGCGTTCCGCCTATCGAACTCGGTGAATCTCTTCAGTGCCAGGTACCTTCTTTTCTTTTTCCTGTTTCAGCAAAACATCGACGATATGTACATTGACCTGCGTAACCGCAAGACCTGTCATATTCTGAATAGATTCCCGCACATTCTCCTGTACCTTATATGCTACGTCAGGAATTTGCTGTCCATATTCTACTATAATATAAAGATCGATGGTTGCTTCTCTTTCCTTAATTTCTACCCGAACGCCGTGACTATTCTTGCGTCCGAGACGCTCAACGAAACCGCTGACAATCCCGCTGCTTAAGCCTGCCACGCCAGGCACTTCCGCGCTCGCCATGTGGGCGATAACTTCAATGACTTCGGGAGCGATTTCAATTTTACCTAATTCCACTTGCGAGAACTCAATTCCATTATCCAATATAAAACACCTCCTCCAAAGTGCGCTTCTTTGCCTATTATAGCAAAGGAAAGGAAAAGAATACAATTTGCGCCTTTGAAGAAGGTGTCATTTTTAGAAATTATTCTTCAATTTTCAAGTCGTACATCTCTAAGAACTTCGTATTGAAATTGCCTTCTACAAACATTTCATGTTCAAGCAGCTTCAGATGGAACGGGATCGTCGTATGTACACCTTCGATGACCATTTCGGACAGCGCCCGCTTCATACGTTGAATCGCTTCGTTCCGGTCTTTACCCCAAACAATAATCTTGGCTACCATTGAATCGTAGAATGGCGTAATCTGATAGCCTTGATACACTGCGCTATCGACACGGACACCGAATCCGCCCGGAGGCAGGTAGAATTGGATTGTACCCGGGGACGGCATGAATTTCTTGGCCGGGTTCTCTGCATTAATACGGCATTCGATGGCCCAGCCATCGATTTGGACATCTTCCTGTTTAAAGGATAACGGATAACCCGCCGCCACCATAATCTGTTCTTTGATGAGATCGATACCGGTAATCAACTCTGTGACCGGATGCTCAACCTGAATACGAGTGTTCATCTCCATAAAGTAGAAACGACCATCTTTATCAAGCAGAAATTCCACCGTGCCGGCGCCATGATAATTTACGGCTTTGGCTGCGGCTACGGCCGCGCTGCCCATCTGTTGGCGCGTCTCTTCATCCAATGCCGGCGACGGCGCTTCTTCCACCAGCTTTTGATGACGGCGCTGAATTGAGCAATCGCGCTCGCCCAGGTGACAGACGTTACCGTGCTTGTCCGCGATGACTTGAATCTCGATATGACGCGTGTCTTCTAGATATTTCTCCAGATATACGCCCGGGTTGCCGAACGCGTTCTTCGCTTCCTGCTGCGCTTGGCGCACGGACGAAACCAACTCTTCTTTGGAACGGGCTACGCGCATGCCTTTCCCGCCGCCGCCCGCCGTCGCTTTGATAATAACAGGATAGCCTGCTTCTTCGGCGATGCGAATCGCTTCGTCAATGTCTTCAATCAATCCGTCGGTCCCCGGAACAATCGGAACACCCGCATTCTTCATCGTCTCACGTGCGACATTCTTGTCTCCCATTTTAACGATGGCCTGCGGTTCCGGACCGATAAATGTAATGTTGCAAGCAGAGCAAATCTCAGCAAAATCTGCGTTCTCCGCCAGAAATCCATAACCGGGATGAATCGCGTCCACGCCGGCTTTGGTGGCAACGCTCATCAGGTTTGTCATGTTCAGGTAGCTATCTTTCGAAGCCGTCGGCCCGATGCAATAGGCTTCATCAGCCAGACGTACATGCAGTGCATCTTTGTCCGCCGTCGAATAAACGGCAACGGTTTGAATGCCTAACTCATGGCAGGCACGGATGACACGGACGGCAATCTCCCCACGGTTTGCGATTAATACTTTTTTAAACATGGAAGACCTCCCTTATTCCGGCTTCACAAGGAAGAGAGGTTGTCCGTACTCCACCAACTGGCCGTCTTCTACGAGCACTTTCACGATCTCTCCGCTTACTTCCGCTTCGATTTCGTTAAACAGCTTCATCGCTTCGACAATGCATACGACCGTATCGTTTTTGATTTTGTCACCAACCTGTACAAACGGAGCCGCACCCGGTTCAGACGCTTTGTAGAATGTACCCACCATCGGGGATGTAATTTTGTGCAGATCCGTATCTTCTGCCTCTTCTACGGCTACAGGGGTTGCCTGGGGTGCAGGTACTGCCTGCGGTGCCGGAGTTTCTGCTTTCAGAGCCGGAGCTGGCGCAGGGGCAGGTGCCGCAGCAGGGGCAGGGGCAGGTGCTGCCTGCGGTGCTGGAGCCGGTTCAGCCACTACCTGGGAAACGCTTGCAACAGTGCCTTTCTTAATGCTGATTTTCGTGCCTTCTTCTTCGATTTTGAATTCCGTGATGGCCGATTGGTCGACCAGTTTAATGATTTCTCTAATTTCATGAATTTTTAGCATGCTTTGTCCACTCCTAACATATTTGTATGGTCTATGTAATAAAGCATCACCATGTATTATAACACAAGATTATTTTCTTGGTACAAGTTGTGTACTGAATTATTTATCAATTTATGCGAAAAAAGAAGAACGCCGTTTTCTTCCCTGGCTCTTTTTTCCTCCCTCTTCTCCTTCTTTTCTCATAATTTTCACAGAAAAAGAGGAACAGCAGCGCCGTCCCCCCATCCAAGTGTTATGGTTTGTAGCTAACGACAATATTATTCCCTGAAACCTTCATATGTTGTTTGACTACATTGATAATTTCAACTACTTTGTCTTTTTTTAGCGTTTCTGTCTGCACAACCACCCGGACCATGTCGTCCTTGGCAATCACCACGACATCTTTATAGCTTCCGAGCGACTTTACCAGTTCTTCTACCTGCGTCTGACTATCCTTCAATGCGGCCAACTCTTCATATTTCTTCCTTGCTTCAGCAATCGCCGCTGGCTTGGCCTCGGTATTGCTCATCACTTCCATGAAACGGCCCATTTCCTGCTCTTGCTGCGCATCGCGCTGCATCTTGTATCCGATAAAGTAATCGTCGGACGGCGTGGTCACCGGCGTACCTTCGGGCTGTGGCGCCACCTGCTTTGTCTCTACGCTGACCCCTTTATCTTTATCAGAAGCAGGGACATCGGGCGGCATTTGTGCCGTATCATTCATATTCCCGGTTGCCACAGGCACCTGCTCGACAGGCCCCTGCACCAGATAATACGCCGACAGCACGACCAGTACGGCAAGCATGGACAGCAACCAGACCGTTTGTTTTTTCAACACCATACGTACTCAGCCTCCTTAAGCTTTTTTGGGAAGAATTGAGATTTTATAGGAAGGAACGGCAAGCACTTTCTGTACCGCCTCCAGAATCCACGCTTTAACCTGAAGATTGCCTGCGCCCTCAGCCACCACAACCACACCTCGCACCTTTGGCTTTACGGTTTTCATTACGACAGGCCGCTCGGAACTGCCATCCTTCGTAATGATGACCTGTTCTTGGGTTGATTCGCTGCTGATGTCGCGCGTTGCGCCTTTGTCCGCTTCACGCGTCGTTTGTGTCTGCCGGTTCGTGTTTTTCTCGACCACAATCTCTTCCGTCGATTCGATGTTGACCATTACCGATACTTCACCAACGCCCGTAATCGTCTGCAGCACTTCTTTTAGCTTTTTTTCATACATTGCTTCATACTCTTCCATGGTGTAGGATTCTTGCTTTTTCTGAGCAAACACCGCCTTGTCCTCCGAAGTTGCCGGAGGGGAAGGTGCGTCCGGCGGCGACTGATCGAAATTGTAAAAAGAGCCTACTATCATGAACCCGACACCGAGCGCACCTATAATCAGCAGCCACTGCATCGCGCCCAACTTTTTCCTGATTTCGCCATCTTGAATGCCTTTATCTTTCTTGCTCACTTCTTATCCCTCCTCTCCGGTGCCGGTCCACGTAATGCGTACTGCCGCATTCGGCACGTTCCATGCATGCGAGACCTCAGCGGCAATTGTTTTCTCCATGCGCGTCTGCTCGGCGACGACGGCGACTGATTCATCCTTCTCCGCTATGGATTCGCCCCCGCTGCCCGGGGAAATCTCTACTTTGACCGGCTTCATCGGCTCCACAAGAACCTCCCGTCCATTTTGCGCCTCCGCCTCTTCCGTCGGTTTCCTCTGTGTTAGTACTACAGAAATATAGTCAATAGGCTGCTTCGCTTTTTCGCCTTCTGAACGAATCCGGACCTGGACATTCTGTACTTTGACGCCATGCTGGGTCTCAATCTGCTTTTTCACCAACTCGCCGATTTGCGCTTCCGCATATCGATTTGCTTGTTCGTCGTTTTCCGCCGCAAGCTTTTTGGCAAGCGCGTCCACCCGTGCAAAGTCAGGACTCTGCGTGGCATTTTCCCCTACTGCATAAGAGAGTTGAGCGAGCGGGATATCTTTGCGGAATAGATTCAATATAGGTGAAAGCAGCGCTAATAGAATAAGCAGGCCCATTACCAACTTGACGTATTTGCTGTACGTACCGCTTGGCAGAAGCAAATCCAGGAATGTAGCGAGCAGTACGAGCAGAATAATCTTTTTCAACCAGAGAATGAGCATGGCCATCATATGCATCTTCCTCCCTACCGCATCATCACCGAAACGTTTGCGGCCGAGATGACAATGGTAATGGCTAGGAAGAACATCAGGCTGACCGTGGCCAACGCTCCGAAGATATACAGAAGATTTTTTCCAATAATACTTAGACACGACAGAATGGGGCTGTTACCAAGCGGCTGCATGACGGCGGATGAGAGATTGTAAAGGAATGCGAGTATGAGAATTTTCAACGCCGGAAATGCGACCAGCAAAAGCAGAATGAGCACCCCGGCCATGCCCACCGCGTTCTTGACAAGCAGCGAGGCACCTACAACCGTGTCGGCCGCATCTGCGAATACCCGCCCTACTACGGGAACGAAGTTGCCTGCGATATACTTGGCGGTACGGATTGCCACTCCGTCCGCCACAGCGGCT
>NZ_DFMZ01000033.1:0-10702 GCF_002375825.1 Aneurinibacillus sp. UBA3580 | reverse complement strand
GCCTGCCGCTCCCTGCAGGGAGAGTACGGCGAGAAAAATCGTCAAAAAACTCCCCATAAGTCCGAGACTGACTGTACGCAGCAGATGGGCCAGTCTGGTCAGCTGATATTTCACAGAGAATGAGCTGACGATGCTGAGGATGGCGGACAGAAACAGCAGAGGAAAGACGATAGTAGAAATCAGCGTACCGCTTATGTTAACCAGGAAAACAATCATGGGATGGAATAGCGCGGCGGATGTCACTCCTCCGGTTGATGCCAGAAGCGCCAGTATCAGCGGCATAAGCGCCAGCATGAACCCTACCATATCGTGAATCGCTCCCTGCGCGAAGTCAATGGCGACCCGGAAGCTGTTTATTGCAAGAATAATAAGTACCAGATAAGAAATCGCATAGGCGACAGTGCTGACTGTGTTTTTTTCGAAGGCCGTTTGCAGCGTTTCCAGCACCATGGCGAATACCGTAATAATGAGAATGGCGCCCAACAGCTTGCCATTAATAATCATCTCGTGAAAAAGAAAGGAACCCAAACCCTTCATAACACCGGAAAAGCTGAACGCTTTCTCTCCTGTCATCATTTCAAACAGACTTTTTCCTTCGCTTTCCGGTAAGTATCCTCCGTATTTGTCCAGCACTTTCTGCCAGAATGCCTCTACTTCTTTTGTGTCAAGACGTTCAAGCTGCCCTTTTACAATCGCATCCTGCGGTGCGGAAGCCGAAATTTCCGGCTCGGCGGCGCTTGCGGGACGCCACACGAACAGCAGCGCCAGCAACAGGACTGTATAGAATAGAAGCTGCGACCGTTTCTGCTTCATGTTTTCACAACCTTTTTATGACGGGAGTAGCTGTACAATCGTTTCAACAATGACGGAAAGAATCGGAATCGCAAGGACCAGGATGAGAATTTTGCCGGCTAATTCAATTTTAGATGCGATTGCCCCTTGCCCTGCATCCCGCGTCACCTGGGCGCCAAACTCTGCAATATAGGCGATGCCGATAATTTTGAGAATGGTATCCAGATAAACGATATTTACATTCGCCTGCATTGCAATGCCTTCCAGGACCCGAATGACATCGGAAATTTTGCCGATAAGAAACAGGAAGATAATGACTCCGGTAACCGTCGCAAGGACAAACGCAAACATCGGTTTCTGTTCCTTAACAACCAGGCTGAGCACGGTAGCGACGATTCCCAGCCCCACAATCTGAATAATATCCATGGCGAACGCTCCCTACTGAAACAAGAAAACCCGCTTAATTTCCTGAAACAAGTCATTAATGAACGATGCTACCATGAACAGCACAATGATGAAGCCGATTAACGTCACCCACTGCGCCCAATCATCCTTGCCCGATTGCTTAAGGACGGTATGAATCATGGCAACAATGATACCGATGCCGGCAATCTGGAAAATTGCGTTTACATCATACCCCATGGCCTCCACCTCTCAATAAAGTAAAATAACGAGCAAGACTCCGCTCAACACCCCCAGACTGCGGCACATCTTCTCATAGCGCTGCTGACTGTCCCGGGCGCAAGCCTCTTCATGTTCGAGGTTGGCCAAAGCAAGCCTGATATGCTTCCGCTGATCTTCCCGGTCGCTCTGCCCGAGGATAAATCCAAGCTGAAGCATAACGTCTTTCTCCGGCTCTTTCAGGGCGGTGCCGGGCCAAATCCGGTGCACGGCGCAATGCCAGCATTCACTTGCCGACCATTCCTGCTCTGTGGCTAACAGTTCCGCTGCCTGGCTAAACAGGCGCGCTGCCTCGCCTCCCACCCTGCGGGAAATGGAAGCAAGCGCTTCAGACAACGAACGGGATCCGTATACAATCTCTGTTTCCAGCAGCGTAAGACCTGTACGCAGCTGACGGATTTGCAGCGGCCTGTGTGCGAGGTACCCTCCCAACTGCATGCCGCAGAGCGTACCCGCCAGAATAATTAGCGAAGCACCCAACAGTTTCAGCATCCTTCTCACCTCCGGCAGTCCGCAAAATGCTCATCATACATTCCGGAGAGCGTGCCTACTCTCGGCCGGCGGGACAAAACAAGGTAGCGCTGGAAAACACCCGCCTGTAAAATCCGAGAGAGCGTAGGCCTGCGCATAATGTCTTTTAAATCGCGCCCATGTACGCTGGCAATGACGGCAATACCAGCGTGGGTTGCTTCCTCAAGCGCATAGCCGTCTTCCGACCGGCCGATCTCGTCCGTAATCAGCACGTCAGGTGACATGGAGCGAATCATCATCATCATACCTTCCGCCTTCGGACAGGCATCAAGCACATCCGTACGGGGTCCGACATCTTTCTGCGGAATGCCTCCCACACAGCCGGCAATCTCCGAACGTTCATCGACAATGGAGACTTTACGTGCCGCAACCTCTTTTGTCCCCTCGCTAATCTGACGCGCCAAATCGCGCAGCAGCGTCGTCTTTCCACACTGTGGCGGAGAGATAATAAGCGTGCTCAGCAATTGTCCCCTTTCCGTCAGAAGGGGCAGCACCTTATCCGCCGCACCTTTCTGTTCCCTGGCCACACGAATGTTAAAGCTCGCCACATCGCGAATCAATTTGACACGTCCATCCTCGAGCACCACTTTACCGGAAATGCCGACCCGATGACCTCCCTGGATTGTAATATAGCCGCGCCGCATCTCTTCCTCCATCATATACAGCGAATGGTGGCTGAGCCTGCTCAATAATTGGGCGCCCTCTTCTTTTGTAAACATCAGTGCACCTTCCGACCGCTCCGTGCCCCCTCCCCTCTCCTTCACAAATCGGGAGATACCGCCTCCCACATATTCAATGGGCCGTTCTATGCGCAGGCGAAGTTCTTCGATTTGTTCAAGCTCTTCTGAGGGCAGAAATTTAAGTTTGGTGCGCAGACTGTCGGGCAGCACTCGAAGAATATCTTCCATCATCTGACCACCTCTTTGTCCCATTGTACTTATCACATTCATATGGGAAGCCTGACCACTTTATGACAATGTTGAAATAAGGAAGTATAAAAGGGAAGGACTCGGAGCAGGAAAACAGATTGGCCGCATGCGGTGCAGGGCAAGCTATGTATGATCGTTTGAAGCGATCTATATTAACGACGAGGTGAGCGTGCATGAAAACAAAACCGTCAGACCGTGTATTATTTGCACTAAGCCTTGTGCCACTGATTATGGTACTCGGCAATTCAATGGTCATTCCCGTACTGCCGGCAATCGCCAATGAATACGATTTAAGCGCAATGGATACCGGGCTGTTGATTACCCTGTTTTCCGTTCCGGCGGGAGCCATTATCCCGTTCGCCGGTTTTCTTTCCGACCGCATCGGACGCAAAAAGGTAATCATCGTTGCATTGGTGTTATACGGCGCAGGCGGCCTTATAGCAGGGGGAGCGGCACTGTTTTTTGCGCAACCTTATGCATGGATTGTAGCAGGACGAATCATTCAGGGTATCGGGGCCGCTGGCACGTCTCCAATTGCCATGGCGCTCATCGGCGATTTATACCCGCCCGAACACCGCGGCCGGGCACTCGGCGTTATTGAATCCGCTAACGCGTTCGGTAAGGTGCTCAGCCCCGTTCTCGGATCGCTTCTCGCGCTGATTGCCTGGTATGCGCTTTTTTTTGCATTTCCGCTCCTGATTGTGCCCGCGCTCTGGGCCATTGCCCGCTGGGTGAAGGAAGCGGAGACGGAGGCACCTCCGCCGTTTGCAAAATATAAGCAGGATGCGGTCAATGTCTTTCGCAAACAGGGACGCTGGCTTTTCATAAGCTTTCTGCTTGGGGCAGCTCAAATGTTTTTCCTGTTTGGCATGCTGTTTTACCTGGCCGAAGCATTGGATAATTACACATCCTTATCAGGACCTGTGCGCGGCTTATTTCTGGCACTGCCTTTACTTTCACTAACGGTCATATCGGCTTGGGTTGGGAACATCATCGGACAAAAGGTGGAACGCATGAAAACATTTCTGGTAAGCGGTACCTCCCTGACAGCCGTCATCTGTACGATTTTGCCGTTTACCGCACATCCTATAGCCATCATTGCTCTCCTGTTTGCAGGCGGTATCGGAGCAGGGTTCGTTCTTCCCTGCTTAAATGCTCTGATTACATCCGCTGTCGGCAAAGCGGAACGCGGAATTGTGACCTCGCTCTATAGCAGTGTACGCTTTCTCGGCATTGCCGCAGGACCTGCGGTATTCGGTGCGCTAATGGGGCGTCCCTTCCTTTTGTTCTGGGGAACCTCCGCTTTTTGCTTGCTGCTCGCCTTGCTCACCGCACGCTTTATTCACAGGCCGGCGCAAATCAAAAGCAAGCACGGCCATCGCCGCCTTCTGCTTAAACCCCTGCCTCTTATCCATAAAGACTCAGGATAGAAGTTTAAGAGAAGAGACAATGATTTCAATGTGGAAAAAGGCGAACGCCTTTTTCTTCCTTGGATCTTTTTCCTTCTTCCCCCTCCTTCTTTTCTCACGATTTTCACAGAAAAAAGCGACCCGTAAAAGGCCGCTTTTTTTATGCTCATCTTCTATTATGCGCGCGATACGTATTGCTCACTTCGAGTATCGATAATTAGTTTATCCCCTTCATTAATGAAGAACGGTACCTGTACCACAAGCCCGGTTTCCATCTTTGCCGGTTTCGTGCCACCGGAAGCTGTATCGCCTTTGATGCCCGGCTCGGTTTCCACAACGGTAAGCTCTACCGTATTCGGTACCTGTACACCCAGGATTTCGCCTTCAAACATAACAATGTTTACGTTCATGTTTTCCAACAGGAACTTAAGCTCATGCTCCAGTTGGCTGGTTGGCAGGCTGATTTGATCGTATGTTTGTGTATCCATAAACACGTGCTCGTCGCCAGACGCGTACAAATATTGCATTTCCTTCGTTTCGATTCTCGCTTTCGCCACCTTCTCGCCGGCGCGGAACGTCGTTTCTTTGATGGAGCCGTTGCGCAGATTGCGCAGCTTTGTGCGTACAAATGCAGCGCCTTTACCTGGCTTTACGTGCTGGAATTCGATAACAGAATAAATCGCTCCGTCATACTCGATCGTAATGCCCGGGCGCAAGTCGTTTACTGAAATCATGAATAAACCTCCTACAAACCAGTTATTTCTTGTTTTCTAACTTTCAAATTATAACAAAAACCTATATTAAATCACAAGCAATTCCTTCGGAGAGCGGGTCAGGATTTCGCAACCGTTCTCTGTAATCACCACATCGTCTTCAATGCGAACCCCTCCCTCTCCTTCCAGGTAGATGCCCGGCTCTATCGTGACGACCATACCCGGCTCCAGTTTTTGCTCACCGCGCACCGACAGTGTCGGCCCTTCATGCACTTCAAGTCCAATGCCGTGTCCGGTGCTGTGCCCGAAGTACGGACCGTATCCCGCTTCCAAAATAATGTCCCGAGTCAGCGCATCAGCCTCTTTTCCGGTCATGCCGGCCCCAATTTTGTTTACGCCGTTCAGCTGCGCACGAAGTACTATGTTGTAAATCTCGCGCATTTTTTCACCTGGCTCACCGACCGCGATGGTACGCGTAATATCGGAGCAATATCCTTTGTGATACGCTCCGAAATCAAGGGTAACCATCTCCCCTTTTTCAATCACCTTGTCGGAAGCAACACCATGGGGTAACGCCGAACGTGCACCGGAGGCAACGATAATATCAAACGAAGAGCTGGCCGCACCAAGCGAACGCATATAAAACTCCAGCTCATTTGCCACCGCAAGCTCTGTGACTCCGGGTTTTATAAAGTTTAGAATATGGGCGAATGCTTTGTCCGCAATCTCGGTCGCCTCTCTAATCACCTGCAGTTCATCTGCCGTTTTCACAAGCCGTGACGCTTCGACCACGCCTGATACCGGTACTAATTTTATGCCGTCTGCAAGCTCGGCCAAGCGCTGATAGAGCGCGTAGGTTACATGGCTTTTCTCAAAACCCAGACGCTTTACACCGTACCGCTTTGCGCGCTCGATAACCGTTTCCAGCATATCGGCTTGGTGGCGGACGATTTCGAATGCCGGTGCCTGGCGGGTCGCCTGCTCAATGTACCGAAAATCGGTAATCAAATCCGCGGCGCTCTCCGTTACGAGACAACAGCCGGAAGAGCCTGTAAAACCGGTTATGTATCGCCGATTATACCCGTTGGTAATTAACAGCCCGTCAAATCCCTCTTCCTTCATTCGGACTCGAATCGCCTCTAGTTTCCTATCCATTCTTCATCAGCTCCGGTTTACAGTTTCATCTTTTCGTTTTTCCGTAAATAATGGGCCAGCGCATCCAGCGCCAACTCATACCCGTATGTACCCAGTCCGCTAATCTGGCCAATCGCAAGAGGGGCGAGCACTGACTCCTTGCGGAACGCTTCCCGCGCATGAATGTTGGAGATGTGAATCTCGACAAACGGAATCTGTACGCTTGAAAGCGCGTCCCGGATCGCATAACTATAATGTGTAAAAGCTCCCGGATTAATAACAATACCGTCGCACAAACCAAATGCATGATGTATCCGGTCGATAATTGCGCCTTCATGATTCGACTGGAAAAACTCCACCGCAACTCCCAAATCGCCTGCACGCCGCGCAATCCGCTCCTCTACATCCGCCAGCGTTTCACTGCCGTAAATACCCGGCTCCCGCTTGCCCAGCATATTCAGATTCGGACCGTTTATTACAAGAACGGACGCCATGCTACCACGCCTTTCAGTATAAGAGATGTTTTGAGATACAATTTATTTTATAAAACGAAGGTAAGAAAATAAGGAAACGAAGGGGTTGGAAAAATACCCATCCTCATGTACTGTTTTACATATTGTACTATATCCACTCCATGACTTACCAGCCACAAACCATCAAATGAAAAAATGGAGAAAAAGGCGAACGCCTTTTTCTTCCCCGGATCTCATTTCCTCTGTCCTCTCCTTCTTTCCTCACGTTTTTCACAAAAAAAGCATCTCCCTTTCCTGACGAAAAGTCGGAGATGCTCTTTTAAGCCGGCCAGGGCCGACTATGTAATTACGAGTCCTTCGTTATTTCTGTTCAGCAAGGTAGGAAGCCACTTTCTCGGTCTCTTCGTCATTCAGAAGACCACCTGGCATTGCCGTACCTGGACGTCCTTCTTTGATGACCTTGGCGATTTCATCTTTCGATAGGCGGGCGCCTACTTTCTGAAGCTCAGGGCCTGCACCGCCTTCCATATTCTGACCATGGCAGGAAATGCATTTTCCTTCCATAACTTTCTTCGCTTCGTCACCGCCGCTTCCGCTCGTTGTAGCGGATTGGTTCTGGCTCTGGCTTTGATTTTGGTCAGCCGGAGCGCTTGAAGGCTTTTCTCCCCCGCCACAAGCTGATAAACCTACCGCCAGCGCCAGCAATAAACCAGCAGTTGTCAACTTTTTCATTTTTTCACCTCCCCTTCCAGTCCCATTGTACTCACCCTTTACCCCAACTTTCAATACTTTACACATACTACTTATCACATATTGTTGAACAACCTGCCGCATATTGTCGATCTTCTCCGTACTTTTCTGCTAGAAACCACCAGCCAAATCAGCTACAATAAAGGATAAGGAAGGTGTTTAACTTGTCAAATCAAACGAGACCAGCCTACGGCGGTCAGGCCGTCGTAGAAGGCGTAATGTTCGGCGGAAAAAACTATATCGTGACCGCAATTCGTCGCAAAGACGGCACGATTGAATACTATGAAGAACCAAAACAGGAGCGCCCGTGGATAAAAAGACTGCAAAAAGTCCCATTCCTGCGGGGGATTGTCGGCTTGGTGGCGGCAAGCGCCAACGGTTCCAAGCACCTCAATTTCTCGACGGAGCGCTACGATTCGGAACCGGGAGAAGAAGCGAATGAATCAACTCCTTCGAAATTAACGATGATTCTCGGCGTGGCCGTTATCGGTGTCCTGTCATTTCTGTTCGGCAAATTAATCTTCACTGTGGTTCCGGCCGTCCTCGCGGATGTGCTATTCCAACGAATTACAAATAACATCGCCCAGAATTTTATCGAGGGCGGAATCAAAATTATTTTACTTCTCGTCTATATTTTGGCTATCGCGCGGACACCAATGATTAAGCGGCTTTTTCAATATCATGGAGCCGAGCATAAAGTGATTAATGCGTATGAAGCTGGGGTAGAATTAACAGTAAAGAGAGTTCAACAATTCTCCACGCTGCACTACCGGTGCGGCAGCAGCTTTATCGTGTTTACGGTCCTTGTCGGCGTGGTGATTTACTCGTTTTTCCACTATGATTCCCTCTGGGAAAGAATATACCAGCGCATTCTGCTCCTGCCTGTTGTCATTGGCGTTTCCTACGAGACACTTCAGGCCACCAACAAGCTTCGTGACGTTCCATTCCTGCGCATCCTCGGATACCCGGGCTTATGGCTGCAGAAACTGACGACTCGCGAACCGGACGATAAACAGGTGGAAGTGGCCATTGCTTCTTTCCTCCGCATGCGTGAATTGGATGAGGCAAAACAGAACGTTCCCACGACGACAATCTCAATCAGCTAACCTTCTCAAATATTGGTAAACTCCAAAATGAAATGAGGTGTTAGGGTGTCGCGGAAGTCTCAGGTTTTCACAGTTGTGCTGCTTACCCTTGTCGGAGTTGGATTTGCCACTCAGCTTTATCATGACGCTTGGGGTCTGCTGAAGTCTATCCTTATCTTCGCCGCCGTTGCGGCTGTGCTGTATTTCCTGGTGAACAAGTTGCTTCTGTCGCGAGGCGCTGGACTTTCCTCAGGTCCGGCGGACAAAGGCTATCAGAAAGCACTTCGTCAGCAGAAACAGCGTAATAAACGAAAAGGACAGTCATCGCCTTCGGTCACAACATCCCCTTCGAAGCTGAAGAAGATGAACCGGTTGAAACCGTCTCTGCGCCGCGATAATCCATTTCGGGTTATCGAAGGCAAGAAAAACAAACCAAATAAAAAGACAAAAACCTCTTGAGCTCAAGAGGTTTTTCTTTTAATCCGCAGCGAAGGCAAGCGGATCATAAACTGTTTGGCCGCCGCTTCACCGGACTGATAGAGCCACTTTCGTTCTTCTTCGGTAATGTCAAACTTAGCCGCCGGAATCCCTTCCGTCGGAATGAACACAGTGCGTGCAGCGTGCTGTTTCTCGATATAGCGTTGATCGTGCGCCTGCATCATCGTCTTAAGCATCGCGTTCATATACTCCGGCAGTGTATTGATTCTATACGACTTGGTTTCATAACTTGCCGATAAACGAAAACCGATGGTCGAATAACACGACTGGCTATTTTCTTCAAACAACCAAAGCGGAAACCGACTTAAAATACCGCCGTCCACCACATAGACCGGCAGGCCCTGCCTGCGGATAATGATCGGTTCGAAGTAGAATGGGAGGCTGGCGCTCATCCGCACCGCTAACGCGACAGACAGCGAGCGCGGGCAAAGCCCCAATTGTTCGGCATCATCCGGCAGAACAAGGAGGCGTCCGTCTGTAATGTTGGAAGCGATGACTTTCAGCGTACCGGAGGGCAGATCTCCAAAGACATGAACATTCTTGGCGGCCAGATGGATATTCATCCAATTGTACAGGTAATCTCCGGAATAGAAACCTTTTTTGACCCAAAGATTGAGCCATGAACCGATACCTGGAATCCGTGCCAATCCTTGTTTCTTCTGCAGCGCCATATAATCAAAACCCTTCATCAATTCATTTAATTCATCGGCCCGGTAGCCGGCCGCGACAAGGCTCGCGATAATGGCCCCGGCTGATGTGCCTGCAACCCGGTTCCAGCCGAATCCCCGGCGTTCAAACTCTGTAATCGCACCAACGAAAGCAATGCCTTTGACTCCTCCCCCTTCAAATACCGCGTCAATCTTTTTCACCCCGTCTTCTCCCCCCTTCAGGCTTTTTATTTGTAATGTACTCGGTGTGAAGGTGTTTCAGAATCAAGGCAAACAAAAAAAGCGACCCAAGGGCCGCCTCTTACTCCGGACTATTCAATCATTTCATCTTCTGCTTCCCGCAGATTACGAAGTTCCTCAACACGGGCCGGGTTTTCCTGAAAATACTGTACTAGGTATTCAATGCAGGTAATGGAATCCCAGCTTAAGTGATGTTCGATGCCTTCCACATCGTCAAAGATAACGTCTTCCGATACGCCGATAAGGCGCAGAAAATCTTCAAGCAGCGCATGCCGGTCAACCAGACGCTTGCCCATTTTCTTGCCTTTGTTCGTCAGCACAAGACCACGGTACTTCTCGTATACTAAATACTGGCTCTTGTCCAATTTTTGCACCATTTTGGTTACCGAAGATGGATGAACGTTGAGCGCTTCCGCAATATCGGAAACGCGCGCATATCCTTTCTCTTCAATCAATGTATAAATCCGTTCCAAATAATCTTCCATACTCGGAGTTGCCATGCCGTTCCCCCATCCTTACGCACTTCTATTCCCAATAGCGTGTTCGCTATTCCTCTATGATACCGTACTTTGAAAAAGACTTGCAAGAATTTCAATTGACCTTCTCCCACGGCTGAAGCACGTGGGATCCTTTCCTGCGAATACCTCGCGTACCAGCAGGAAGTTTTCCCGCAGGCAGAGACAAGGCTATGGGCAGGCAACACGGCAGGAGCTTACCATGCTTCTGCGCGGGCGAGGTCGTCGCCACCTACGCCGTCCCTCCGGCGATACTTCTTGATCCAGATCGGTTGTTTGAATAC
>NZ_DFMZ01000115.1:2601-31084 GCF_002375825.1 Aneurinibacillus sp. UBA3580 | reverse complement strand
TTATAATTGTAAACACTATAGTAAATACAATTTTTGTGGTATGAAGGAAAAAAGAGAAGAGAACGAGACAATGATTCCAATATGGAAAAAGGCGAAGGCCTTTTTCTTCCCTGGATCTTTTTTCTTCTTCAGTTCTTTTTTTCTCACGATTTTCACATAAAAGGGAGAAAGGAAGGAGAGCGGGATGGAGATTGTGCTTCCAAGACTGAACCGGCTGGTTCCTTCGCTGGAGTCGACGTTTCATAAGCTGGTGGAAGAACAGGGAGAACTAAGTGAAGCGATTCTTAGCTGGATGGAAGAGCAGGGAACGCCCCGTGCGCGTGAAGCGCTTTTGAATGTGGCCAGAGAGCTGCTCGACGTGGCTCAGACGTGCATTTCCATGACATTTGTACTGGAAGAATTGGCGCCGGATGTACGCCTAGAGCAAATGATCGATGATCACCTGGATAAACTGCTGCGTAAAGGCTATCTGCAGAGCATATC
Organism: Aneurinibacillus sp. UBA3580; assembly: GCF_002375825.1. Lineage (NCBI taxonomy): Bacteria > Bacillati > Bacillota > Bacilli > Caryophanales > Paenibacillaceae > Aneurinibacillus > Aneurinibacillus sp. UBA3580. Next base: position 30,601 of record NZ_DFMZ01000115.1, on the reverse strand, counting down.
CGGCGATGTATATAGTAAGGTGAATGAAGAGGGATTTCGGGAAATGAGCCTGCCGCGCCTGGTGATTCCAGGCGTAACGCTTGATAGCACAGTGCTGAACATTTCGGTGGCGATCGGTCGTTTTGCCCAGTGGATTGGCAAGTTTCGCGGTGCCAGCGGTGAAGCCCGAATCTATACTGATGAACAAGTGCTAAGAGGTTGCGGATTAAATTTACTGCATATTGCTCAGTGCTGTTTTACTATGCTTTATATATTGGAAGACACGTTTTTAATGGACATTGATGCGCTTATGCGTGCACATATAGAGAAGTTGAAACAGCGTGGGTATGTAGGATAATGATTCGGCAGCGGGCGCTTTTGATTTATAGTTTGTACATGCTGGGCGGGCTTGTTTGCGCTTCTCGGTTTGTTCACAGCGCCCGGATGGGTCTTGGTTTGTGTATAGTGGTTGTGATTGTCGGAATGATGCCCCGGTTTTGGAAAAATAGAGTACCTCCTTCTATTGTCATAGTTGGGTTGCTATGTTTTTGTACGGGATTTACGCACTATGTCTGGACGGAGAAACGCAATGTAAGTGTGCTGCCGGAAGAAGCGAATGCGGCGTTTTCCGGAATTATCGAAAGTGCAGTGAAGTTTGACGGAAATCGGTGCAAGTTTATTGTGCGTATGGACAGGCTGGATAATAAAGATTTGCCGCATGCGGAACGGGTACAGACAACGCTCTATTTTCGGGATAAGGCCTCCTGGATGAAAGCGCAGCAGACGCTTGGGTTTGGAACAAGGATCACCGGAGAAATAGAGCTTGCGCTTCCTATAGCGCCTACCAATCCTGAAGCGTTCAACTACCCTGAGTATCTTCATTGGCAGCGAATTCACCGTATCGGAAAAATAAAAGAAGCGCAGACGCTTTCCTATGATGAGAGAAGCCTAAGTTTTACGGGAGCTATGGTCGCATCCCAGCAGTGGCTTGCGGAACGCACGACAAGGCTGTTTGCGCCGGAGTCGGCGGGCCTCCTTGCCGGAATGCTGCTAGGAGCCGTGGATGAAATCGATACCGATTTGTACGCAACGTTTTCCTCACTTGGTCTGACGCATGTAATTGCGATTTCCGGACAGCACATTACCCTGTTGATTGCAGGCTTGGTCTATACACTGCGGCTATGCGGCGTAACCAGACGGCGGGCCTACCTGGCGACCGCATTATTCCTTCCTCTTTATGTAGCGATGAGCGGATCAAGCGCTTCGGCTGTCCGTGCGTTAGTCATGGGAGAGTTTGTGCTGCTCGCGCTATTGACAGGAAGAATCAGGGATGGATGGAATCTGATTGGAGCCGCTTTTTTAATTATGATAGGATATGATCCGTACTATATTCATAATATTGGCTTTCAATTGTCGTACCTTGTTACATTTGGCCTGCTGGTGTTCGTGCCGCCGTTGACAGCCAGGTTTACTGTCGGCCCTGCGGCTTTATGTAGGCTGGCCGCGGTAACAATAGCAGCGACCGTGGTATCATTCCCGCTTACCATCTACTACTTTCACATCTATTCTTTTTTATCACCGATTATCAATTTTTTGTTTGTTCCTTTTATCAGTGTAATCGTTGCGCCACTTGCGGCACTCGCTCTTCTTTTGGGGAGTGTACACCCGGCTCTGGGATTTCTGCCGGCTAAAATCGTCGATTTATTTTTGCTCCCTGCTTTGCAACTGCTACAGATGATAGAAAAAGGGCAACTGTTAAGGAGCGCTTTTCGGTCTCCTTCCATGTGGTGGATGATAGGGTATTTCTGCTGGCTTATCTTCCTTGCCGGATGGTTGTATGATAAAATAACCTTAAATTGGAAAGCGAAACTCGGCTTCATTCTTTGTCCTTTGATTTTATTTGGTTCTCTCTTTTTTTCCTGGTCAAAAAAGGAAGTGACCGTTACTTTTTTGGATGTAGGACAAGGGGATGCGATTGTAATCGAGACACCTCGTAAAACCGTATTGATTGACGGCGGGGGGCCTCCGCCGCGCTGGGGAGAACAACCGTGGGAAAGAAGGCGCGATCCGTACAATCCCGTCAAGTCGGTCGTTATGCCTTTTTTGCATGCAAGAGGCATTTCTTCGCTTGATTTGCTTGTTCTGACACATGGCGATAGCGATCATATCGGCGGGATTTCTTACCTGCTTGAAAATATGCCGGTCCGGCAGGCACTGGTTAACGGCCTGCCTGCTAAGATCGAAATTGAAAAAAAAGTCAATCAATTACTCCACGAAAAACGTATTCCTGTTGTAGAAGCGAGACAGGGGCAGATATGGCGAGAAGAACCCGGCATCGTATGGCGGGTTCTGAATCCTGCGCAAAGAATTGTGACAGAGGAAGATAATGCAAATTCGGTAGTTTTATTGCTTGAAGCCTATGGTTTTCATCTCCTTTTTGCCGGAGATTTAGAGAGAGAAGGTGAAGAGCGTTTGTTGCGCGAGAACCTGGTGGAGCCGGTGGATGTATTGAAAGTCGGCCATCATGGCAGCAAAGGCTCTACCTCGCAAGCATGGGTGGACCGTGTGACACCGAAGCTGTCTGTGATTTCAGTCGGCAAAGAAAACCTGTATGGACACCCGCATCGCGAAGTAATTGAAAGGCTTGCAAAAAGAGGCGGTGTTGTTCTTCGTACGGATGTTTGTGGTGCAGCGGTAGTGCATATAAAGAGAAACATGATTACATACGAAACCGTTAGCGTATCTGCTGCCTGCAGATAGTTTTTTAGACAGTAGTGCAACATTTTGTGCAACATTTAGTATATACCTTACGTCTGAGGTATTGAGAGGGGAGGCACGGGCGTGGTTGATGCAGAGTTAATACGCTCCGCCCAGAACGGGGATCGAGAGGCTCTTGTGCAATTGCTTGAGTCCATAGAGCATTCTGTGTACCGCACCGCGTTTTATATACTGGGGAACGAGCACGACGCGCTGGATGCTTCTCAGGAAGCATTGATCCGGATTTATACAAAAATCAATACCTACCAGGAGAAAGCGAAATTTTCGACCTGGGTGCAGCGTATTGTGACCAACGTATGCATAGATAAATTTCGCAAAAAGAAAGAGACTGTATCGATCGACCAGCACGAGCTTACACTCTATGATTTCCAAAACGTAGAGCAAGAAGTAGAACGGGCGGATGTAGCGGAAGAAGTAAGGGAAGCGATTAAGCGCCTTCCTGAACATCAGCGCACTGTCGTTACACTGCGCTACCTTCAAGATTTATCATACGGAGAAATTGCGGAAGTAATGAACATGCCGTTAAATACCGTAAAATCATACCTCTATCGGGCCCGACAACAACTTCAGGAATTACTGCATGAATATCAGAAAGGTGGTGTGTAGAGTGAGTTGCGAAGAAGTTTACGAGTGGATGCAGCGTGATTTGGACGGCGAGCTTGACGGTGCGGAAAAAGAAAAGTTGATGCGGCATCAAGCATTGTGCCGGGATTGCGCGTCCTTATATGAACGTTTGCACTCTCTCTCTACGCATCTAGAACAGCTTCCTATGGTCGAACCCCCGTTTAGTATCGTGAAATCCATTCTGCCTGAGCTTGACCGTATTGATCGTGAGCGAAACCTTCCGCCTTTTGTCCAGGAACAGGCGGCGGCGATCGAAATGCCGCGGCGGAATAACAAGGCAATCTGGTATCGTTATATCGGCGGCGCAACGGCAGCCGGACTGCTGATTTCCGCTATTGTCTTTATGCTGGATAAACCGGAGATGAAACAATCGGCGTTTTCTTCTTCGCAGATGCCCCAGGTTCAGGATGCAACCGGTACAAAGCCGAAGTCTAAGGCGTTTATTGTAGCGAACGAACAGCGTGAACCGCGGCAGGAGGCAGAGGGGGAGCCAGCGAAGTCTCCTGTCTCCGATGGAACAACGGAAGAAGCACCGGCTGCAGATGCTTCTGGCTCCAAATCGGCCGTTGGTGATACAGCGCCGTTGCAGGGGGATACAAAGAGTGCATCGCCATCCTCCAGCGTTCATGCTTCTGCCGGAGAACAACCGAAGAGCGAAGAGGCGCCCGGGTCGGAAGTCGAACAGAATCAAAAATCAGTAAATAAGTCATCTTCCGCTCAGCCAAGCTCTGATGTTGAGACGGCCAGGCCGACCGAACCGAGCGGGGAGCCAGCGGAATCCGAAGTGGCGATCGCCGGGGCACCGGACGCTCCCGTAGATAACGGTGCACTGGCTGATAAAGCCGCGCCCGCTCCGAAGGACGGAAAACCTGGAATAAGCGGAACTCTGGCGTTTATCCAGGAAGAAGGGCAGCGGCCGAAGAGAGAGGCAAAGGCGGGAGCCGCCGCTTTGGCGGATAATACGTACAAGCCACCGGGCAAGCCGTCACCATCCCAGGAGTTTTTCGTAAGCAAGACCGACAATGCTCTTCTGGTGCGCAACGCAGGCGGTGGAATCGAGTTTGTCACTCATACATGGAATGAGGCGTATAATGTATCTTATCGTTGGATTGAAGATAAGAAGATCATCTATAAACTCGAATACATCGGTCGACCGGACGGAGGGGAAGCATCCGCTCCGCAGGAGTGGCTGATTGACCTTGAGAAAAATATTGAACGTCCACTTTTCAATAAATAAGCACGCTTTTTTTTAAGATGCGTATGATGTAGTAAAAGCAGCGGTGCTTATCGCTCGGTCTCCGGAAAAAGGGCCCCCCGGACCCAGAGCGTTTACATATACGCACAGCCTTCCAAAGGCCATGGCACACGTTTGCCATGGTTTTTTATTGGTATAGGAAAGTAGATTCGTTTTACAGTGATAAAGCAAAATATACTTTCCCTCCACTAGTAAGCGAGTTTTTCTCATTGTCCTCGATTTTCAGCGGCATTCTTAATTTTATATAATGGAAAAGGGAAGCTGAGGTGAAAGAAAGTGGAGATACGACAGATTATGCGGGATATCAAACAGGGCAAGATTGCACCGGTATATGTCCTTTACGGTACGGAGCAGTATATGATGGACGAGCTGGTACGTTTGATTGAAGGGAAAGCCTTGGATGAAGCAAGCCGTGACTTTAACTACAGCACATATGACCTGCGGGAGACACCGATTCAGCTGGCGCTGCAGGATGCTGAGACTTTCCCATTAATGGGAGAGAAGCGCGTTGTCCGTGCATCGCATGCCGTGTTTCTAACCGGAGCGAAGCCGCCGTCCGGTGTTCCCGAGCACGACCTGGATGCACTTACGGCATATATAAGCAATCCTCCGGACTATTCCGTGCTGATTCTCGAAGTGGCGCAGGACAAGCTTGATGAGCGAAAAAAGGTGGTCAAAGCGCTGAAAAAAGACAGCATCGTGGTGGAATGCGCCCCCCTAAAAGAAGCAGCCCTGGTCGAGTGGGTGATTCGGCAGGCGAAACGGTACAATGTAGTCATGGAACCTGCGGCGGCAGAGCTGCTGATTATGATGAGCGGCACACAGCTGCGTCAACTGGATAAAGAGATTGAAAAAATGGCCGTATATGCAGGGGAAGACGGGGAGATTACAGAGCAGACGGTAGAGGCGCTGGCAACGCGCGAGTTGGAGCACGATATCTTCCGTTTAATTGATAAAATCGCCCGTCTGCAAATCGAGGATGCGGTTCGCATGTACTATGACCTGCAGCGGCTGAACGTTGGAAGCAGCGAAACGAAAGGGGAGGGCGAGCCGCTCAAGATTCTTACGCTGCTGGCCCGGCATTTCCGCATTCTGCTGCAGGTAAAGGCGCTGCAGCCGCACGGATATTCCCCGCAGCAGATGGCCTCGATGCTCGGCATTCATCCGTATGCAGCTAAACTGGCGAATGAGCAGGCGCGCGCCTTCAGTGAGAAAGCGCTTAAGGGTATTCTGCACCGGCTTGCTGAGGAAGACGTGCGCATTAAAACAGGGCAAATTGATAAAGTATTTGCGCTTGAGCTATTCATATTGGGCTTAAAAGATATGATGCATCCGACTCCATAAGAAAAAGCGACCTGGAATGGGTCGCTTTTTCTTGATATGAATGCATTCATATATGCTTAAGCGGACAGGCCGTTAACCTTCTTAGCCAGACGAGACTTCTTGCGGGAAGCTGCGTTTTTGTGGATCAGACCTTTGGTTACTGCTTTGTCCAAATGTTTGCCGGCAACTTGCAGTGCAGTTTTAGCTGCTTCCAAGTTTCCTGCTGCTACAGCGGCTTCTACTCCTTTAATCGCAGTGCGAAGGGCAGATTTTTGAGCGGCACGGTGTGCACGGCGCTTTTCGATTGTTTTTGTACGCTTGATCGCAGATTTAATATTTGGCATGAGATTCACCTCCTTGGTGAATAAGATACTACTTTTATAAAGTCAACAAGAGAAATTGTATCATGTGCACCGGGGGTTTGCAAGAAAGTTTTTCTTCGCATAAACAAAGCTGGATCAGGAGAGTGTAAAAATGAGGTGATGTGTATGGACAAGCAGCTGGATTTAAGCGTATATGCAGTGCGGACAGACCTGGCGCTTGAAGCACGCGAGATGGCGTCACGAGAACGCTCCGAAGAGATTCCCGGCGTTCGTTTTCACAGCGAAGAAGAGAACGGAATTACCGTTTCGAAAATGGTCATCGAGACGATGGAGGGGGGCGAGCGAATCGGTAAAATGCCGGGGCGCTACGTTACGTTGGAAGTGCCGGGCCTGCGCAATCAGGATTCTGAGCTGCAGGACCGGGTGGCAACCCGGTTTGCCCGTGAGTTTCATGCGTTCCTAAAGGATATCGGGATTCAGGAGGGAGATAGTGCATTAATTGTCGGCCTGGGCAACTGGAATGTAACACCGGATGCAGTTGGTCCGATGGTGGTAGAGAACGTACTGGTGACCCGGCACTTGTTCGAGCTTATGCCTGAGCAGGTGGAAGAAGGGTACCGTTCGGTTAGTGCCGTTTCTCCCGGTGTACTCGGAATTACCGGCATTGAAACAAGCGAGATTGTGTACGGTATTATTGAGAAGACCCGGCCGGATTTTGTCATTGCGATTGATGCGCTCGCATCCCGTGCGCTTGAGCGGGTGAATACGACCGTCCAGATTTCCGATGCGGGTATTAGCCCTGGCTCCGGTGTAGGAAATAAGCGAAAGCCGCTTACGAAAGAAACGCTTGGTATTCCGGTTATCGCGGTAGGCGTGCCGACAGTAGTCGATGCCGCAACGATTGTCCATGATGCGATTACGTATATACTCGCCCATCTCGGTCGTCAGGTGAAAGAGGCAAAAAATCCGAAGCCGGCAGGTAGGCTTGTGCCCGGCGGCTTTACCTTCCCCGGCAAGGTTGAACGGTATACGGAGGAAGATATGCCGAATGAAGCGGAGCAAAAGGCGATTCTTGGCATGATCGGCGAGCTTGCAGAGGAAGAGAAGCGGCAGTTGATTCATGAAGTGCTGGCTCCGCTCGGTCACAACCTTATCGTCACACCGAAAGAGGTGGATGACTACGTTGAAGACATTGCCAATATCATCGCCAGCGGACTCAACGCCGCTCTTCACGGAGCTATCGACATGGAGAACGTGTCTGCCTATACTCATTAGAAATATGATATGAACAAACAAGCCGCGCGCCGCACAGTTTCTTTTCAGCAAGGAAGATGCACTGTCCGTGCGATGAAGTTCGAACGGGAATCGCCAAACATCTGAGCCGACCGAAGATGGAGACAATGGCGATTCTTTCTCCGTTCTCTCTTCTTCGCACCAGGTAGAAAAGAAAAAATCGGCGATGCGGCTTTTTTGTTCAAACTCATGTAGTTACTTGACTCAATCTTCTTTGCGCAAAATGGAAAGCACCTCGGGTATACAACTGTCATTTCGCGCCCTCTTCCTATAATTGCGTTCTACTTCCTGCTGCAGATTCATAGATTAGTAGAAATCAGTGACACAGACGATGGACAAACCATCCGGGCAGCGGGAAAGGAGAGCAGAACATGTACCGAAAAAGTCGCGGTTTTGTCGTTAATCTGAATGGAGCAGGCATGCAGAAAAGCTTTGTCATCCTTTCGCTGGGCACAGCGGTTATTTTCGTATTGGCAGGCATCCTGTTCGCTTCGCAGGCGGGACGGGGGTTGTCTTCGCAGCAGGTGGGCAAGATGACGGTAGCGATGTCGAGCGGCGTCCTGCTCCATACGATGTCATATGAAATTCCGTATTTTGAAGCCGTGCAAAAAAATGAAGGAAACATCGATGTATCTTCTCTGGCGTTTCGGCTTATTACCAGCATCAATCCCAAAGATCCACGCAGCTTTTTGGGCAATGAACTTCCGGGATTTAGTCTGTTTGATACTGAGGTGCTCGTATCCGGTAAAGAACTGGCGCTGAGCGAGCTGCCGTTTGAATCTTCTCCGCCGCCGGAAGCGCTCAAAAAAGAGGGGGACACGGAAAAAGCTGCCCCTGCACAGGCGGAGACAGAAAAGCCGATGGAACAAGAAGTGCTGTCCACAAATGGCAAAAAAGTCTTTTTCATCTACAACACTCACAACAGAGAATCCTGGGTGCATGCCGTTCCGGAGGCGCGTGCCAAAAACAATCCTGATCTAGCGATGGATTCTGAAACAAACATCACCCTTGTCAGCAAACGCCTTTCGCAATCTCTTGAGAAGAACGGCATCGGCTCGTCCGTTGGCACGACCGACTTTACCGGGCGGCTGATCAACCGGGGGGCAGCATACGCGCTCTCTTATGCCGAATCGCTGAAAGCGGTCAAAGCGGTTATGGCGCAAAATCGGGATTTAAATTACTTCATCGATATTCACCGTGACTCGCTCAGGCGCAAATCCACAACCGTTACGCTGGACGGCAAATCGTACGCGCAGATTCACTTCGTTATCGGAATGCGCAACAAAAATTGGGAAAAGAATCAACAGTTTGCCCTTAAAGTGCACAACGCCGTTGAAAAGAAGTACCCCGGCCTGTCCAAAGGTATATTTGGCAAAAAAGGTGGGAATGGTGAGTATAATCAGTCCGTTTCCCCGAATGCCATTCTAATTGAGGTGGGCGGCGTCGACAACACGATAGAGGAATGCTACCGGACAGCGGATGTGCTGGCGGAAGCGATTGCTGAAGTGTATTGGGAAGCGGAAAAGGTTGACGCGAAAACGAAGCCGAAACGGTCGTAAGCGGGAGGGAATACGGTGAAGCTGGCCGCCAAATTCTTTTTGCTTGTCGGGGTTTTATTTGTGGGCATCTTATGCGGCATTAATCTGGCGGAGAAAGGCATCCAGCGCATTGAGGGAGCCTCTGATCAACCGGTAAAAGGATTTTATATCAAAAAGGTGGAGAACGGCAGCATCGAGGTGGAAGTGCTGGGCAAACAGGTCGTATCGGAACCGGCGCTGTCCGAAGCAAGAATGGTGGGCGAGAGCTGGATTAGCCACACGGGCAACCGCATTCGGACCTGGGTGGTAACGACCACAAGAAACATGATGGAATGGCTTATGGATAAATTATAGCGAGGAAATTAGAGGTTAGATTTAAGGGAAAAGAAAAAGGGATCTTTATATACTTTTATTGCCCTCATAACATTTTAGCCGTTCTAACTACGTGATTGGCGGTTGAAAAGTTATGAGGTTTTTTATGATATGCTTGAATACTGAAGGGATAGGTAGGAATGTGGCGTTTTTTTCTTTCTATATCTAAACTTCTAATTTCTTAACCCTTGTTTTTATCCAATAAGAGGAGGAAACGGACATGACGGTATATACGGAACGGATAAATAAAGTGCGTAAAGAACTGGAACAGTTGGATGCTGAGGCTGCGCTGATTACGTCGCCGTTATCAGTGGCGTATTTGACGGGATTCGCCTGCGATCCGCATGAGCGGTTCCTGGGTTTGCTGCTGCGGGAAGACGGTGCGGTATTGTTTGTGCCATCGCTGGAAAAGGAAAAAGCGGAAAGCGAACTTGGAGGTGCAGGTTCGTCAATTCATGAAATCCTGGGCGTGCAGGATACGGATGATCCATATGATAAAGTGAAACAAAACGGTGGTTTGAGTACGGTTCGCCGCCTGGCGGTCGAAAAGGAATATATGAAGCTGGGGCACGCCGAGCGCCTGGGGGCCGTATTCGAAGGACTTACTTTCACGGATATAGGAGGTTTGGTATCACGGATGCGAAACCGAAAAACACCTGAAGAAATCGCAAAACTCAAAGCGGCCGCTGTCCTGGTGGAAGATGTGCTGGCGGAAGGGCTAAAGCGGGTGAAAGCGGGTGTGACAGAATTAGAGCTCGTGGCTGAGCTTGAATATATCATGAAGAAAAAAGGAGCGGATCGTCCTTCGTTCAATACGATGGTATTAGCCGGAGCTAATTCGGCGTTACCACACGGTGTACCGGGCGCAACAAAAGTGCAGGAAGGGGCATTCTTGCTGTTTGATCTGGGCGTGTTTAAAGACGGATACTGCTCGGATATTACCCGGACGTTCGTAGTGGGCGAACCTTTAGCAGAGATGGAAAAAATCTATAACACTGTGCTTGCGGCGGAGGAAGCAGCCATTCGTGCCGTCGAAATCGGCCGCCCACTGGCTGACGTCGATCGGGCAGCACGGAGCGTTATCGAAGATGCGGGCTATGGCCGCTATTTCACCCATCGTACCGGTCATGGTCTTGGCATGGAAGTACACGAGTCTCCATCGGTTCATGGCGCAAATGAAGAAGCAATGGAAGCGGGCATGGTGTTTACGATTGAGCCGGGCATTTACGTGCCGGGTGTGGGCGGCGTCCGGATTGAAGATGATGTCTATGTGACGGAGAGCGGGGCAGGGCTTTTAACTTCGTTCCCTAAAGCGCTCACCCGCCTTGAGATTTGAATTGCTGTTGGCACTAATGCCTGATATAATAGGCATTAGTGCATTTTTTCCTCGTGGGAGGTATTGTATGGATCGTAGACAAAGACAGGAGAAAATCCGGAACTTCTCCATTATCGCTCACATTGACCACGGTAAATCGACGCTGGCCGACCGAATCCTTGAATTTACGGGTGCACTGAGCGATCGGGAGCGGGAGGACCAGTTTCTCGATCAGATGGATTTGGAAAGGGAGCGCGGCATTACGATTAAGCTGAATGCCGTGCAGTTGAAATATAAAGCGAAAGACGGCGAAGAATACATTCTTCACCTGATTGATACGCCGGGACACGTCGACTTCACATATGAAGTGTCGCGCAGTCTGGCCGCCTGTGAAGGCGCGCTGCTGGTCGTGGACGCGGCGCAGGGCATCGAAGCGCAGACACTGGCAAATGTGTACCTGGCGCTCGACAACGACCTGGAGATTCTTCCGGTTATCAATAAAATTGACCTGCCGAGCGCAGAGCCGGAGCGCGTCAAGCAGGAAGTTGAAGATGTGATCGGGCTTGACGCCAGCGAGGCTGTGCTTGCGTCTGCAAAAGCCGGCATCGGGATTGAAGAAATTCTTGAGCAGGTCGTAGCAAAGGTGCCTGCACCGACCGGTGACCCGGATGCGCCGCTGAAAGCACTCATTTTCGATTCGCTATACGACCCGTACCGTGGCGTTATCGCGTATGTGCGGATTGTAGACGGCACGGTGAAAAAAGGTTCGAAGATTAAAATGATGGCGACCGGTTCGGTATTCGAAGTCACCGAAGTCGGCACACACGCACCATTCCCGAAACAGGTAGACGAGCTGACTGTAGGGGACGTAGGATTCATCGCCGCCAGCATCAAGACAGTGCGCGATACCCGTGTCGGTGATACGATTACGCTGGCGGACAATCCGGCAAGCGAACCGCTGCCGGGTTACCGCAAAGTAAACCCGATGGTATTCAGCGGAATGTATCCGGTCGACAGTGCAGATTACAACGACCTGCGGGAAGCGCTGGAGAAGCTGCAGCTTAATGACGCATCCCTGCAGTTCGAGCCGGAGACATCACAGGCGCTCGGTTTTGGTTTCCGCTGCGGTTTCTTGGGGATGCTTCATATGGAAATTATCCAGGAGCGAATTGAACGGGAATTCGATATCCCGCTTATTACGACGGCACCGAGCGTAATCTATCACGTAACGAAAACGGACGGCGAAAAAATCGCGATTGAAAACCCGTCCAACATGCCGGAGCAGCAAAAAATCGATTTTATCGAAGAACCGTACGTAAAAGCATCAATTATGGTGCCGAAAGACTTCGTCGGCGCGATCATGGATTTGTGCCAGCGTAAACGCGGCGAATTCATTGATATGCAGTACATTGATGAGACGCGCGTGCAGATCGTGTATGAGATGCCGCTCGCTGAGATTGTTTTTGAGTTCTTTGATCAGTTGAAATCAAGTACGAAAGGCTACGCATCATTTGACTACGAACTGGTCGGCTATAAGAAATCCAGGCTGGTTAAGATGGACATTTTGCTCAACGGCGAAGTGGTGGACGCCCTGTCCTTTATCGTACACCGTGACACGGCGTATCAGCGCGGCCGTGTTCTGTGCGAGAAGCTAAAAGAGCTGATCCCGCGCCAGATGTTCGAAGTGCCGATACAGGCAGCCATCGGACATAAAATCATCGCCCGCGAAACAATTAAGGCGATGCGCAAGAATGTGCTTGCCAAATGCTACGGCGGTGACATTTCCCGTAAACGTAAACTGCTTGAGAAGCAGAAGGAAGGGAAGAAGCGCATGAAGGCCGTCGGGAGCGTAGAAGTGCCGCAGGAAGCGTTTATGGCGGTACTCAAGATGAACGATAATTAAGCAGTGCGAAAGCATAGCGAGGAGCGGAGAATAAGAGGGAGAGAAGGCCTTTTTATTTCCGCTCTTTTATATTAACTATAGATTGCAGGTGATGCGGTATGACACAGGCCGTGTACATTCACATTCCGTTTTGTACAAATAAATGCTACTACTGTGATTTCAATTCGTATGTAACGAAGAATCCGCGGTTGGTATGGGACTATCTGGACGCGCTTGATAGAGAAATGGCAGAAACAGTTCGGCACGTTCCGCCGCAAGAAATTAAGACCATCTTTGTCGGCGGAGGCACACCAACATTCCTTGATGCCAAGCAGATGGCGTATTTCCTGGAAACGGTGGCGCGGCATTTTTCGAATAGAAGCAAAGACATTGAATTTACGATGGAAGCCAATCCCGGTACGACAGACATGGAGAAACTGAAAGTGATGAGAGAAGGCGGCGTTAACCGGATTAGCTTCGGCGTACAGTCGTTCAATGACGAATTGCTTAAGCGAATTGGACGCATTCATGACAGTGAGCAGGTGCTGCGCAGTCTGACGAATGCAAAAGAAGCCGGGTTTGTTAACATCTCGATCGATTTGATGTTCGGTCTGCCGGATCAGACGGAGAAGTTGTTTCAAGAAACACTGGATAAAGCTTTTGCGCTCGACTTGCCCCATTTTTCTTCATACAGTTTGAAAGTGGAAGAGAATACGCTCTTTCATACATTATATGAAAAGGATCAGCTTCCACTGCCGACCGAAGACGAAGAAGTGGCGATGTATGAGCGGCTTATGGAGCAAATGGAACGTCGTGGGTATCGTCAATATGAGATTAGCAACTTTGCCCGTCCGGGCTGGGAGAGCCGCCACAATATGACATACTGGCGCAATGAATACTATTACGGCATCGGTGCGGGTGCACATGGATACGTAAATGGAACACGGCATGTGAACGCCGGTCCGCTTGCGCAGTATATGCAGCTTGTACAGGAAAAAGGGTTGCCCCGTGTCGAGCAATTCGAAGTCAGTCCGGTGGAGGCAATGGAAGACCATATGATTATGGGACTGAGAATGATGCGAGGAGTTTCCGAAAGCGAGTTTGAACGGCGGTACAAAACGACGCTTAAGGAGCAGTTCGGTCCGGTCATCGATGAGCTGACGGGCCTTGGCTTGCTTGCCTGGAGCGAAGATCGCATTCATCTTACCAAACGCGGAATCCCGCTCGGAAATGAGGTATTCGCAAGATTTCTGGGGCTAGTTGACAAAGTTTAATCTCCTTTGGTATTTTTGAAGTAAGCTCTTTAGCACTCGCTCTTTGGGAGTGCTAACAAAGGAGGGGCAGCATGCTTACGGAACGCCAGCAATTAATTTTAAGTGCTATCATAGACAATTACATTCGTTCCGCCGAGCCGGTTGGATCGCGTACACTTTCGAAGCGGGAAGATATCGGCTACAGTTCTGCCACCATCCGCAATGAGATGGCGGATTTGGAGGAGCTTGGATATCTTGAACAGCCGCATACGTCGGCAGGCCGTATTCCTTCTAATAAAGGATACCGTTTTTACGTGGACCAGCTTGTTCGCATGCCGTTTATGCGGGTGGAAGACGCCGCGTATATCCGCCGGGTTTTTGCCGAGCGTTTTTACGAATTCGAGCAGGTGATGAACCAGGCAGCTTCGATTCTCTCTGGCTTAACCAATTACACGTCCATCATACTTGGGCACGATATAAAAACGACTCGTTTAAAAGCGTTGCAGATGATCCCGCTATCTTCACAGTCGGCCGTATTCATTCTTGTAACGGATACGGGCAAGGTAGAGAACAAAACGATCTCTTTGCCGGAAGGAATGGAAATCCAGGAAGTGGAGCGGGTGGTAAATCTGCTAAACGCCAAGCTTACCGGCGTACCTATGGCAGAACTGAGACAGCGCCTGCATACGGAAGTGGCGAAGGAGCTTGGCCGCTATATTCAGCAGTATGAACAGTTTGTGGAACTGCTTGAAGAGACGCTGACGCATGAGCCGGATGATCATATTGTGCTCAAAGGTACGACCAACATTATGATGCAGCCTGAATTTCGTGATGTAGATAAAGTCAGGGATATTTTGACACTTTTTGAGCAGAATGAAATGGTAGTGCGGCTGTTTGATTCACAGCAGAGCGGACTCCAGGTGCGAATCGGTACCGAGAATAAAGAACAGGCGGTCAGCGGCTGTAGCATCATTACCGCCACATACCACCTGGACGGCCAACCGGTCGGCACGATCGGTATCTTAGGGCCGACACGCATGGAATATGCCCGGGTCATGGCGATTCTGAACGAGCTTTCTGACAATTTGTCGGAAGCATTTGAGAGATTTTATAAATCCGGCGCTTAAACCCGCGTCGGATCATTATGTGGATAAAAGGGGATGCTTATGGGTTCACATCCGACAGAGCGTGACGGCTCAGGGGACGAACGGCTATCCACTCTGCTTCATAACATGCGTGCGGTACAGGCGGTTGCCGCATCGGTCGAGGGAACCATTGGTCCCAAAGGACTTGATACGATGCTTGTAGACGAACAGGGCGGCGTTATTATTACGAATGACGGCGTTACGATTCTCGAAGAGATGGAAGTGAAGCACCCGGCTGCCCGGTTGATGATCGGTCTTGCCCGTTCGCAGCAGCGCGAGGTTGGGGATGGGACAACGACCGCTACATTGTTGGCCGCTGCTCTTGTTACCGAGGGTGTAGCCCAGGTGCAGAAGGGGGTTCCGGTGGCCAAGGTCATCGCCGGCATCGAGCAGGGGATTGGCGAGGCAGTCGCCCGCCTCAAGGAGGCGGCACTGCCGATTCATACATTCGATGATGAACGTCTGTTTCATATTGCATACATTGCGGGAAGGGAGCAGGAGGACATCGCCCGATTGGTTATCGAAGGAGCCAAACTGCTTGGACGGGAGAAGATGCTGGAGCCTGACTTCTCTTTCAGCGATTTGATTACCGCACGCGAAAGCGCGGAGAATGAAGTGCTGGACGGTGTGATTATTAATCAGCGCCCGCTGTCCCGCGAGATGCCGAAGCATATGGAGAACGTACGTCTGCTTGTGTTGAACGATGCACTTGCTCCGGAAGAGATGGATGATGAAGCGCTGGGCACGGAAATCGGATTTCAACGATACCTACAGCTGAAAGAAGAGTATCGGCGCAACCTGGAGAAACTTCGGATGCTGGAAGTGGGCGCGGTTATCCTCGACCGAAGCTGTGATAGCATGGCGGAAGAATTCTGTCTTGACCACGGCATTCTTGTGCTGCATCGCGTGTTCCAGTCGGAGCGGGTGCGGGCAGCGCGATACACCGGGGCCCGTTCGTTGAAGCGGAGCGCACTGAATAAAGACATAAAGGAACTCTCACGCTCGTTAGGGTTTGCGGAGCGGCTGGAATTCGACGAGTCGCTCGGTCAGGTGCGAATCATGGGGGGCAGGGGAGTACCTACCGCTACCATGATTATCGGAGCTTCAACCGGCGAGGTTGTCGGGGAGCGGGAACGAATTGCAAAGGATGCCGCAGCGGCTGTACAGGCGGCGCTTCGCGGAGGATATTTGCCCGGCGGAGGGAGCATCGAATTATTTTTGTCTCGCCACCTGGAAGTGTGGCGCCAGTCAGTCAAAGGAATGGAAGGCTTCGGGGTTGAAGCGGTCGCGGCGGCGCTCCGTACACCGCTGATTCAGATGATGCGCAATGCAGGTTTCAATCCGCTTGAGAAGATTGAGCAGGTGAAAGCGGCGCAGGCTGAAGCCGGCGTATCAAGTACTGGTCTTAATTTCGATACCGGGCAGTGTGCTGATATGCTGACCAGCGGAGTGGTGGATCCGGCGCTGGTCAAGCTGCATGCCCTGCAGACGGCCGGCGAGGTGAGCCGCGCGATTTTGCGCATACATACGGTCATCCGCAGGAAATCTCCGACCACACTATCAGACGAATAGGGGGAAGTACTGTGTCAGAGGAAAAGAAGAAGGACGCCGAGACGGCGGAGGAAATAACGGAACAGGAAGAAACGAAGGAAGCAGCAGAAGCCGTCCAGCCTGAAGAGGATAAGCAGGAAGAGGCAAGCGAAGTGTCCGAGTTGACACGCGAGCAGGAACTGCTTGCGCAGATTGAGCAGTTGAAAGCGGAGAAGGAAGAATTAAATAATAAATATTTGCGCGCACAGGCTGATTTGCAGAATTTCCGCACGCGTGTCAATAAGGAAAAGGAGCAAATGCTCAAGTATTCCTCACAGCGTGCGATCGAGGCGCTGCTGCCTGTCGTCGACAACTTCGAGCGCGCCATCGCGGCAAGCCAGGACGCTGCGGATGTAGAAACGCTGAAGCAGGGCATCGATATGGTATTCCGTCAACTGCAGCAGGTACTCGAGCAGGAGGGCGTTACGACGGTGCCGGGTGTCGGCGAGCCGTTCGACCCGAATATGCACCAGGCGGTGATGCAGGAAGACAGCAGCGAATACGAATCCGGCATCATTATTGAAGAATTCCAGAAGGGCTATAAGCTGAAAGACCGCGTCATCCGCCCTTCTATGGTAAAGGTAAGCTCCTAACTGAGCGGGAAGGAAGATATACGCAAAAGGTGCAATAAACATGCATGTAGAGCTTTTCTGTATCTAACCGCATGTAAGCTATTAAATTTGATTGAGCAAATGTTTTTCTCCCATTTTTGTGCACACCGTTCCTTCCCCCCAGTGTAGAGTTCTGCACAGAAGGAGAAAGGGAAGCAAAAATGCGGAGAAAAACATTGCGGCAACTACTTTAAATACACTTAGAAAGGTTGGTCAACATATAATGGCTAAAGTAATCGGGATTGACTTAGGTACCACAAACTCTTGCGTTGCAGTTATGGAAGGCGGCGAGCCGGTCGTTATTCCGAATCCGGAAGGCAACCGTACCACTCCGTCCGTTGTAGCGTTCAAAAACGGCGAGCGCATTGTTGGTGAAGCGGCGAAACGCCAGGCGATTACAAACCCTGATAACACTGTCATCTCCATTAAACGTTACATGGGCACAAACCACAAAGTAACGCTGGAAGGCAAAGAATATACGCCGCAGGAAGTATCCGCAATGATTCTGCAGAAGCTGAAATCAGACGCAGAAGCATACCTTGGTGAACCGGTAACACAGGCCGTTATTACAGTTCCGGCTTACTTCAATGACAGCCAGCGCCAGGCCACAAAAGACGCAGGTAAAATCGCAGGTCTTGAAGTGCTTCGTATCGTCAACGAGCCGACGGCGGCCTCCCTTGCGTACGGTATGGAAAAAGAAGAAGATCAAACCATCCTGGTATACGACCTTGGCGGCGGTACGTTCGACGTATCTATCCTTGAGCTGGGCGATGGTTTCTTCGAAGTAAAAGCGACCAGCGGGGACAATCAACTGGGCGGTGACGACTTCGACCAGGTCATCATCGACTATCTCGTAGCCGAGTTCAAAAAAGAGAACGGTATCGACCTGTCCGTTGACCGTATGGCAATGCAGCGCTTAAAAGACGCGGCAGAAAAAGCGAAGAAAGACCTCTCCGGCGTATTGACTACAACCATTTCGCTTCCGTTCATCACGGCGGATGCAACAGGTCCGAAGCACTTAGAAGTCAACCTGAGCCGTGCAAAATTCGAAGAGCTGAGCGCAGGACTTGTTGAGCGTACAATGGGACCGACTCGCCAGGCACTGGCAGATGCGGGCCTTGAGCCTTCGCAAATCGATAAAGTTATCCTTGTCGGCGGCTCCACTCGTATTCCTGCCGTTCAAGAAGCGATTAAGAAATTCATAGGCAAAGAGCCGTACAAAGGTGTAAATCCGGATGAAGTCGTCGCACTCGGTGCCGCTGTTCAGGCGGGCGTACTGACAGGCGACGTAAAAGACGTCGTTCTGCTTGACGTAACACCGCTGTCTCTCGGTATCGAAACAATGGGCGGTGTAATGACGAAGCTCATCGATCGCAACACTACGATTCCGACCAGCAAGTCTCAAATATTCTCTACAGCGGCTGACAACCAAACGGCGGTGGATATCCACGTGCTGCAGGGTGAGCGTCCGATGGCGAGCGACAACAAAACACTGGGCCGTTTCCAACTGACCGATATTCCGCCGGCACCGCGCGGCGTTCCGCAAATCGAAGTAACATTCGATATTGATGCGAACGGTATCGTAAACGTATCGGCGAAAGATCTCGGCACAGGCAAACAGCAGCAAATCACCATTACATCTTCTTCCGGTTTAAGCGACGAAGAGATTGAGCGTATGGTACGCGAAGCGGAAGAAAACGCGGAATCCGACAAGAAGCGCAAAGAGCAGGTGGAGCTGCGCAACGAAGCGGACCAACTGATTTTCGCAACGGAGAAAACGCTCAAAGACCTCGGCGACAAAGTCGATCAAGCGGAGATTGACAAAGCGAACGCAGCGAAAGATAAGCTGAAAACCGCACTTGAAGGCTCCGATATTGAAGCCATCCGCACGGCGAAAAACGAATTGCAAGAAGTAGTTCAGCAGTTGTCTATAAAACTGTACGAGCAAGCCGCACAGCAGGCACAGGCGGCTCAAGGGGCGGAAGGTGCTGCCGGGCAGAAGAAAGAGGACGACAATGTCGTTGATGCAGACTACACGGTCGTAGACGAAGACGAGAAGAAATAACGCGAAACGCAAGTGAAAAAAGTCAAAGTCAGGGGTAACTTGGCTTTGACTTTTTTTCGCAACCTGATATGATGAGTTTTATGAGTAAAGCAGGGCGGGAGTGAAGAGCATGAGCAAACGCGATTACTACGAGGTGCTGGGCGTAGAGAGGTCCGCCTCGGAGGATGAGATAAGGAAAGCGTACCGTAAACTGGCGCGCAAGTACCATCCGGATGTCAACAAAGAACCGGATGCGGAACAGAAATTCAAAGAAGTCAAAGAAGCGTATGACGTGCTGAGCGATTCGCAGAAGCGTGCGAACTATGACCGTTTCGGCCATGCGGGTGCGCAGCAGGGCGGCTTCGATTTCGGCGGGGGCGGCGATTTCGGCGGCTTCGGTGATATTTTCGACATGTTCTTTGGCGGCGGCCGACGCAATCCGAATGCGCCGCGCCAGGGCGATGATTTGCAGTACACAATGCAGATCGAATTTAAAGAAGCGGTCTTCGGAAAAGAAATGGATATCGAAATTCCGAAGGAAGCGACCTGTTCCAAATGTGACGGTTCCGGAGCAGAGCCGGGCAGCAAAGTCGAAACATGTCATACTTGCGGCGGGTCAGGCCAGCAGGAAGTGGTTCAGAATACGCCATTCGGCCGTGTCGTAAACCGGCGTATCTGTCCGACCTGTAAAGGAAGCGGTAAATTTGTCTCCGTCAAATGCAGCAAGTGTCACGGCAGTGGAAGAGAAAAAGTGCGCCGCAAAATCCGTATTAAAATTCCGGCCGGGGTGGACGACGGCGCAAGAATGCGCATCACTGGCGAAGGGGAATTGGGTATAAACGGAGGGCCTCCGGGTGATCTGTATGTCGTATTCCGGGTGAAGCCGCACGAATTCTTCGAGCGTGAAGACAACGACATTTTCTGCAAGGTTCCGATTACATTTACCCAGGCGACACTTGGCGCCGAGATTGAAGTGCCGACGCTCGACGGCAAGGTGAAATTAAAGGTGCCGGCCGGTACACAGACCGGAACAAAATTTCGCCTGCGCGGCCATGGCGTTCCGTATTTGAACCGTTCCGGCAGAGGGGACCAGCATGTCAAAGTTGTGGTGGTTACGCCAACCAAACTGACGGATAGACAGAAAGAATTACTGCGCGAATTTGCCGATCTCAGCGGTGAAGAGACACATGAGGACGGCGAGACGTCTTTCTTCGATAAAATGAAAAAAGTACTGCGCGGAGAAGGATAGACGACTTATTTGAACAGCAAACGAGAGGATGGGATCGAGGCGATGAATTGGTCTGAAATCAGCGTCCATACGACGCAGGAGGCAATTGAGGCGGTTTCGAATATTTTGCAGGAAGCAGGTGCCAGCGGTGTCGTTATTGAAGATTCGGAAGTGCTGAGACGGGACTGGCAGGACCAATTCGGAGAAATCTACGAATTGTCGGCAAACGATTATCCGTCCGAAGGCGTCATCGTCAAAGCCTATCTTCTCGCAGGCGGCCATTTGGAACGTACGGTAGAGGAGATTAAACAGGCGGTTCACAGTCTTTCCTCGTACGGCATTGAAGCGGGTCCGGGCACGGTCACGCTTGCGGAAGTGCAGGAAGAAGAGTGGGCGAATGCCTGGAAGAAATACTATAAGCCGGTTGAAGTATCCGAGCGCATTACCATCACTCCTACCTGGGAAAACTATACGCCTAAGAAAGAGAACGAACTTATCATCGAACTTGATCCGGGCATGGCGTTCGGAACAGGAACGCATCCGACGACGGTGATGTGCATACGTGCGCTGGACGATAGTATCGAAGGCGGGGAACGTGTGATTGACGTCGGCTGCGGAACCGGTGTGCTCAGCATTGCCGCCGCCAAGCTCGGTGCGGCGGCGGTGCATGCGCTTGATCTTGATGAAGTGGCTGTTCGTTCTGCACAGACAAATGTAGAGTTGAACGGGGCGATAGACAGGGTAACGGTGGCGCAGAACGATTTGCTGAAAGGCATCAAAGGTCCGTTTGATATCGTGGTGGCCAATATTCTGGCTGAAGTCATCATTCGGTTTGTTGATGATGCGGCCAAGGTATTGAAGCCGGGCGGCCTGTTCATTACCTCAGGGATTATCACCCGGAAAGAGGAAGAAGTAAAAAGAGCCATGGAGCAAGCCGGTTTTCGTATCAAAGACTCATATTACATGCATGACATGTATGAGAAAGAAGACGGCTCCCGTTATACGGACACTGACACGGTGGCCCCGCCGAGCATCCGCGAGCGCAGCCAGATCGAATCGGGCTGGGTATGTATCGTGGCGGAACGAAAATCAGAGTGAGGGAGATAGAATGCAGCGATATTTTGTAGACCCGGAGCAAATGGAAGAAGGGTATGTAACGATTACGGGGGATGATGTGAATCATATTGTCCGGGTCATGCGTTCGCGCGTCGGCGATGAACTCATCTGCTGTAACGGACGGGGGCGCGACGTGCGCGGTGCAATCGAAGAGATTGGAGCAGACGCCGTACGTATACGTATCCTTGAAGAAGGCCTGCCGAATCGCGAACTTCCGGTGCAAGTTACCATTGCCCAGGGCCTACCTAAGGGTGATAAAATGGAGTTGGTCATTCAAAAAGGCACTGAGCTCGGTGCTTTTTCTTTTTACGTGTTCACTTCGAAGCGCACGGTGGTCAAGCTCGATGACAAAAAGGAAAAAAAGCGGCTGGAGCGGTGGCAGAAGATTGCCAAAGAAGCGGCTGAGCAATCGCATAGAAGTCGCGTGCCCGAGGTTGGAAGTGTGCTGACCTGGCGCGAGTTGCTTGCAACTGCATCCCGTTTCCATTATGCTTTATTTGCATATGAGAAAGAAGAGACCGCCACGCTGCGCCGCACACTTTCCGAGGTGCCACCCGGATCGAATGTTTTAATCGTCATCGGTCCTGAGGGCGGCTTCGACGAGACGGAAGCGGCGGAGGCGGAAGCGGCCGGATTTCGCAGCGTATCGCTGGGACGGCGGATTCTGCGCGCGGAAACCGCGCCTTTATACGCGCTGTCCTGTGTTTCTTACGAGTTCGAGCAGCAGGAATAGGTAGAAGTTGATGGATTTATGCTAAATGTAATTTTTATAATAAGGAGTTGGATAATATATGCCAACTGTAGCATTTCATACGCTCGGCTGCAAAGTCAACCATTATGAGACAGAGGCCATCTGGCAGCTGTTCAAACAGGCCGGGTACGAGAAAATAGATTTTGAACAAAAAGCGGACGTCTATGTTATTAATACATGTACGGTAACCAATACAGGCGATAAGAAAAGCCGCCAGGTCATCCGCCGTGCCATTCGTCGCAATCCTGAGGCGGTTGTGGCGGTGACGGGCTGCTATGCGCAGACGACTCCGCACGAAATCATGGCGATCCCGGGCGTCGACATTGTTGTTGGTACGTCCGGTCGTGATAACTTGATTGACTATGTCAACCAGTATGTAAGCGAGCGTCAACCGATTAACGCGGTCGCCAATATTATGAAGGCGCGCGAATACGAAGAGCTGGATGTACCCGAGTTTACCGATCGTACGCGTGCCTCGCTGAAGATTCAGGAAGGCTGCAACAATTTCTGTACGTTCTGTATTATTCCGTGGGCGCGCGGGCTTATGCGCAGCCGCAAACCGGAAAGCGTCATTGAGCAAGCGAACAAGCTGGTGGCCGCCGGCTATAAAGAAATCGTCCTGACCGGCATTCATACCGGCGGGTACGGAGAAGATCTGGAAGATTACAATCTGGCGCGTCTGCTGCGTGACCTCGATACCAGGGTACCGGGACTCAAGCGCATTCGTATCAGTTCAATTGAAGCCAGCCAGATTACGGATGAAGTCATCGAAGTACTGAATTCATCCGACAAGATGTGTCGTCACCTGCATGTGCCGCTTCAGGCCGGTGATGATAACGTATTAAAACGTATGCGCCGTAAATATACGACGGACGAGTTCCGCCGTAAAATCGAACAACTGCATGAAGCACTGCCAGATGTGGCGATTACGACAGACGTTATCGTTGGTTTCCCGGGTGAAACCGAGGAAATGTTCGAAAACGGCTACCGTTTTATCGAAGAGATGAAGTTTGCCGAGCTGCATGTCTTCCCTTATTCCAAACGGAGCGGTACACCTGCCGCACGTATGGAAGATCAGGTGGACGAAGAAGTGAAAAACCGTCGTGTGCACCAGCTAATTGAGCTGTCCAACAAGCTCGCCCTTGCATACTCCGGGAAATTCGTCGGCGACGTACTCGAAGTCATTCCGGAAGAGCCGTATAAGGAGGCGCCGGAGAGCGGGCTTTATGTCGGCCATTCCGACAACTACCTGAAGCTCATCTTCCAAGCTAATGAATCGTTGGTCGGTAAGATTTGCAAAGTTCGTGTCGATGAACCGGGTTCTGAATACTGTAAAGGCACATTTGTCCGCGTACTGAGCGAAGAGGCGCTCAAGGCATAAAGGGCAAAGCCGCAATGACAAAGGTCCGAGCGAAACTGTTTTTCCGCAGTTTCGCTTTTTTTTTCGCCGTTCTTTTGTATAATTTTAAACAAGCTAGTACAGAAAATCATCATGGCTTTTTAGCCGCAACCCCGACATAAAAATCACGGGAAGGACGACTGGCTTTTGCGGTACGAAAGAAAAGAGAGAAGAGACCGAGAAAATGATTCCAACGAGGAAAAAGGCGAACGCCTTTTTCTTCCCTGGATCTTATTTCCTCTTCCCCTCTTTTTCATGATCTTTACTTCCTGATTATTGAGGAGTTATGTATGCTTCATTTGGATAATTGGCCTATTCGCCGAAAGATTACTCTGCTTGTCTTCGGAATTGTTCTGTTTACCCTGCTGATGGATGCCACCATTCTTATCGGTAAAATTGCCAGCGTCAAAGTCGAAGATGTCACCCAGCGATCGCTTCTTACGGCCAAAGTAACAGCGCAGATGCCGGAAGTGAAAAGGGCGGTCGAAATGGCGCTGGGTGCCGCGCAAATTCAACCGCTGATCGAGCAAGTTCGCACCATCTACGGTGCCGATTATATTGTGGTAGTGGACATGGATGGGAAGCGGATGTCTCATCCAATTGAAAGCCGGATCGGTACGTATTTTAACGTAAACGAAGCGAAGCCGGCGTTTGCGGAACATGTCTATGTTGATCGGGTTAAAGGCGATCTTGGCGAAGGCGTGCGTGCCTATGCCCCTATTATGAATGAAGAGCATCAACAGGTCGGCGTAGTTATGGTTGGCAACACTGTTCCGCAATTGCTGTCCATTCTTGAAGATATGAGTAAGGAAATGGCATTGATTTTCTCTCTCACCCTTTGCTTCGGAATTCTTGGCGCATATTTGCTGGCAAGCCATATTAAGCAGCAGACATTCCAGTTAGAGCCACAGGAGTTGGCCCGTACGCTCGACGAGCGCACTTCCGCGTTCCACGCCATCCATGAAGGGATCATCGCAATCGATGAGCATGAGCGGATTACCGTTATCAACGAAGCGGCGCGGCGAATGCTTAAAGTAAAAGGCGATGCGGTTGGAGAAAACATCCGGAAAGTCATCCCGGATACGCGTTTGCCGGAGATTCTTGAGCTTGGCTACCCGATTTATAACCAGCAATTTTACATTGGCGATACGCTTATTCTTAGTAATCGTGTCCCAATTAAGGTAAAAGGAAAAACGGCAGGTGCTCTCGCGATTTTCCAGGATAAAACAGAAGTGACCCGGTTAGCCGAAGAACTTACAGGTGTCAAAGCTTTTGTAGATGCACTTCGTGCTAAGAATCATGAACACAGCAACAAGCTCCATACTATTGCCGGGCTCATTCAGCTGGGCAAAGAGCAGGAAGCACTGCGTTATATTTTTCAATTGGATGAAGAAGAAGAAAATGTGGCGCACTATATTAGTGCCCGCATTCAGGATATTAATTTAACCGGACTGCTCATCGGAAAAATCAGCCGCGCCAAAGAACTTGGTATCGCACTGCACATCGACCCGTACAGCGAATTCAATATGTTTCCCGAAGGTGTGACCTATCATGACCTGGTTATTATCATTGGCAATTTGATTGAGAATGCCTTTGAGGGAATGGCGGAGGTAAGCGAGCGGGACAAGCGGGTTGATGTATCGATTGTACAGGATGAAAGCTATCTCACCATCGAAGTGGAAGACAACGGGATCGGGATTCCGCAGGAAATACAGCAGCAAATCTTCGCAAAAGGCTTCTCTACCAAGCAGAAGGGAGAGCGCGGCATTGGTCTGTATCTTGTTTCTTCGATTGTGGAACGAAGCGGAGGCGAGATCGAAGTAGACAGCGCGGTAGGATGCGGAACATGGATACGCGTGAAGCTGCCGATGGAACGGAAGGAGGATACACAGTATGAGCAAAACGATTAACGTCTTGCTGGTGGAAGATGATCCGATGGTACGGGAGATTAATATTTCTTTCATCGAACGGGTGGAAGGATTTAAAGTCGTAGGGTGGGCGCGCACCGGGGAAGAAGCGATTGAGAAAATTCGCCAGACCCCCCCGCATCTCGTCATTCTCGATTTATACATGCCCGGCAAGGGAGGTCTCGAGACGCTGCGTACCATTCGGCAGGAGGAGTTTGATGTTGATGTGATTGCAGTAACAGCGGCAAATGACCGGGAGACGGTACTGCGCGTGATGCGGCTTGGTGCGGTCGATTATATTTTCAAGCCGTTTCAATTTAATCGGATTCAGGAAGCGTTGCTGCGCTATAAGGAGCATTTCCAGAACAGTCAATCAGCCGTGTTCTCACAGGCTATGTTTGACAACGTTCACGCATTTACAAAATCAAGTACAAAACAACCTGCCAAAAAAGAAGAGGCAGAGCAGGGCTATCCTAAAGGAATCCAGGCCTTTACGTTGCAGCAGGTATCTGATTGCCTCCGCGAAGCGGACGCGGAGATGTCAGCGGAAGAAATCGGGCGGATGATCGGCATGTCCCGTGTCACTGTGCGGCGCTATCTTGAATACCTTGAGTCGGTCGGCAAAGCCAAATCGTATATGGTATACGGAACAGTAGGCCGACCAATGAAAACGTACACATGGTTGGATGGACAAAAAGAACAAAATATTTAACAAAAAGAACAAAACGTTTTAAAAATACGTAAACTTCTCTATCCCCTCTGAAATCGTTATCATGAAGATATCAGAAAAAGAGAACAATTGAAAAATTCTAAGAGTGTGAATTGGAGGGGGGAACACAATATGAGATTAAATTTTAAGAATCTAACTACACAGGTTATTCTTGCTATCATTTTAGGTATCCTGTTCGGCATGTTTTTCCCGGCTATGGGTACTGAGCTGAAAGTATTGCCTGATATTTTTATTAAGCTCATTAAAATGGTAATTGCGCCGATTGTTTTTCTTACGATTGTTATCGGAATCGCAGGTATGGGCGATATGAAGAAAGTCGGTCGTATCGGTGGTAAAGCACTTCTGTATTTTGAAATCGTATCCACGATTGCTTTGGCCATCGGTATTATCGTAGCAAACGTTATCAGAGCTGGTGACGGTATCGACGCAAGCCAGGCAAAAGGCGATATTTCTAAATATACAAAACAAGCGGAAGAAACCAGTCACGGGTTTATAGATTTTGTAATGACCATTATTCCTGATAATTTTGTCGGTGCACTGGCAAACGGAGAACTTCTTCCCGTTTTATTCTTAGCCGTTCTTTTCGGTCTCTCACTGGCGGGAATGGGTAAGAGCGGAAAGCCGATTCTTGAGTTTTTCGATAAACTTACACACGTATTTTTTGGCATTGTTAATATGATTATGAAAGTGTCTCCGATCGCGGCTTTTGGCGCAATGTCGTACACCATCGGTAAATTTGGGGTCGGTTCGCTGGTTTATCTTGGAAAGTTGATGGGTTCCGTTTACCTTACGATGTTCTTGTTCATTGTTATTGTCCTTGGGGCTATCGCCAGGTTCTATGGATTTAATATTTTTAAGTTTATCAAATACATTAAAGATGAGATTTTCCTGGTTGTTGGTACTTCATCCTCGGAGGCTGCCCTGCCAAAAATGATGGAGCGACTTGAGAAATATGGCTGTTCTAAATCTGTAGTTGGTCTTGTGCTCCCGACAGGGTATTCATTTAATTTAGATGGTACGTCCATTTATCTCTCTATGGCCGCTCTGTTTATTGCACAAGCGTATGGTGTAGATTTGAGCATTGTAGAACAATTAACCTTACTTGGCGTTCTTATGCTGACCTCTAAGGGAGCGGCAGGGGTAACGGGTTCCGGTTTCGTAACGTTAGCTGCAACATTGGCAGTTTTCCCGGCTGTTCCGGTCGAGGGCATGGCCCTTCTTCTTGGAGTAGACCGCTTTATGTCTGAAGCCCGTGCCGTTACCAACCTAATCGGAAACGGGGTAGCTACTGTTGTTATCTCCAAAGTAGAGAATGAATTTAATCCGACGGCAGAGCAGAATGCAGGTATTGAAGAACAATCAAGAAGCCAGCATTTAGCATAAAACATCCAGCCGATTTCTGGCTTGTTGAAAAAATTTTATAAAACACTGGAAGGCGTAGCATATAGGGGAAATGATGTAACTCTCTGTATACTGCGCCTTTTTCTGTGAAAATCATGAAGAAAGAAGAAGAGGGAGGAAAAAAGATCTAAGGAAGAAAAAGG
>NZ_DFMZ01000115.1:0-2514 GCF_002375825.1 Aneurinibacillus sp. UBA3580 | reverse complement strand
AAAAAGATCTAAGGAAGAAAAAGGCGGTCGCCTTTTTCCCCATTGAAATCATCCTCTCGTTCTTTCCTCTCTTTTCCTTCGTACCACAAGAGTCAGTTGTTCTTCCCATCATTTTCATGTCGGGGTTGCGGAGTTTTCTTCGTTTCCTGTTTTTATTATGCTATGATACGTATACAAGTATGGAAAAAAGGTGAGAATGAAGTGAAATCTCTAGGGTGGCTTGTGATATTTCTTCTGGTCGGTATGGCTATTTCTGTTGCTATCGGCTTTAGCTTTAGCGTGGAAGAGCCGGTTCGCTACGATGCGGAGCAGGAAGGGCTTGACCAAAAGGTAGTGATTCGATTCAGCCATGTGGTCGCGGAGAATACGCCAAAAGGTCTTGCCGTCGCCAAATTCGCCCAGCTGGTGCGCGAGAAAACGGATGGTATGGTCGAAATCCGTGTGTATCCGAATGCCACACTATTTGACGATGAGAATGAATTTAATGCCCTGCAATCGGGCAAAGTGGAAATGATAGCACCTGCTACTTCCAGGCTTTCTTCCCGGTATCCTGCATGGATGATTATGGATTTGCCGTACGCATTCGAAAACGAAAGAGAAGTAAGCAAAGCGATGGATGGTCGATTGGGGCAATTGTTATTTGAAGCGATTAACGATGAGAACGTTAAAGGGTTAGCGCTGTGGGATAATGGCTTTAAACAGATGACCGCTGGCTGTCCGCTCGTGTCGGTCAACGATTTTCGCGGACTCCATTTTCGAATCATGCCAAGTCCTGTTCTGCATGCGCAGTTTAAAACGCTGGGGGCAAGTCCTGAAAGCTACTCGTTTAATGATTTATACAGACAGCTTGAGGGAGGCAGCGTGCAGGGACAGGAGAATACTTTGTCCAATATTTACAGCAAGCGCCTCTATCAGGTGCAGCGCTATATGACGGTCAGTAATCATGGCTATCTCGGGTATATTGTATTAATCAATAAAACAACATGGGATACGCTTTCCGGTACCCAGCAGAAGGCCATCGAGTCAGCGATGACGGAAACGACCGCCTGGATTCGTCAGTACGCAAAACAAATGAATGATCGTGCGCTGGCAGAAATGAAGGAAAAAAATTCGATTCATATTCATATGCAGACAAATGAGGAAAAGGAAGCATGGAAAAAGCAACTCAATCCTGTCTATTATCAATTTAAAGATGTCATCGGAGAGCCGGTCATTACAGAATGGAAGAAACTTATCGCCACAGAACGGTCTCCCCATTAGAGAATTCGCGGATATGAATAACTGTTATGAAAAAAGTGGTAAAGGGCAGGCATAGTGCGATAAACTTGGAAAAAGGATGCTTTTGCGAGGAGGAATGTTTCATGGCAAAGGAGGTTTCAGCAGGAGGTGTCGTTTACCGGAGGACGAGAGACAACAGAATTGAGATTATGATCATTGAGGATCGGTACTTGAAAACATCTCTGCCCAAGGGGAAGCAGGAAAAAGGGGAGACGATGGAGGAGACAGCGCTCCGGGAGATTTGGGAAGAGACCGGAATTGAGGGCAAGGTTGTCCAGCCACTGGAAACGATTTATTATAACTACTACAATCCAAAAGTTGGGGCGGTAAGAAAAGAAGTTCATTATTTTCTCGTAGAAGCGACAGCCGGAACGCTTGTGCCGCAGATGGAAGAAATTCATACGGTAGCCTGGATGTCACCGGAAGCGGCCTGGGAGAAGCAGAAGAGGAACGGGTACCAGAATAACATCTCAGTCCTGGTAAAGGCATATGAACTGCTGGGAATTGATAACCGAAAGGAGAAAACATCATGACAAATAAGCCACTCGCATCCTACATTGACCACACTCTATTGAAACCGGAGACGACAGCAGAGATGATCGATACATTATGCCAGGAAGCGAAGGATAACGGATTTTTCGCCGTGTGCATTAATCCGTACTGGGTTGGGAGGGCCAAGCGCAATCTGGAAGGCAGCGGCGTAAAAGTGGCGACCGTTATCGGCTTTCCGCTTGGCGCGAATACAACAGAAACAAAGGCGTTTGAAGCGACGAAGGCGATCGAAGACGGTGCGGACGAACTTGATGTAGTGATTAACATTGGCGCGTTGAAATCGGGGGACGACGAAACGGTACTCCACGATATCGCCTCCGTGGTTACGGTAGCCGAAGGTAGGGCGCTTGTGAAAGTCATTATTGAGGCAGGCCTGCTGACGGAAGAGGAAAAAGAGCGGGCCAGCCGTCTAAGTAAAGAGGCGGGCGCGCACTTCGTCAAAACGTCCACCGGCTTCGGACACGGAGGAGCGACCGTAGAAGACGTACGGCTTATACGTAAGACGGTCGGCGAAGAAATGGGCGTGAAAGCGTCCGGAGGGGTACGCACCCGCGAAGATGCTGAAGCTATGATTACGGCCGGCGCTACCCGCATCGGCACCAGCGGCGGTGTCACCCTCATCCAGGGCAGCACGAATACGGAACAGTACTAAGAATTCTACAGAAAACCACCATGGCATCTCAG
>NZ_DFMZ01000081.1:40104-40631 GCF_002375825.1 Aneurinibacillus sp. UBA3580 | reverse complement strand
GAAGAAAGCGACCGAGTAAATCATACCGAATGTTTTCTGTGAAAATCATGAAAAAGAAAAGAGGGGAAGAGGAAAGAAGATCCAGGGAAGAAAAAGGCCTTCGCCTTTTTCTATATTAAAATCCTCTCCTCATTCTTTCCTCTCTTTTCTTTCGTACCACAAAAGTAAGCCGCCCTTCCTATGATTTTCATGTCGGGGTTGCGGCTGAGATGCCATGGTGGTTTTCTGTGAAAATCATGAGGAAAGAAGGAGGGAGAGAAAAAAGAGCTAAGGAAGAAAAAGGCGTTCGCCTTTTTTCCCATTGAAATCATTGTCTCGTTCNNGTGGGGCCCGAAGGGAGAAAAAGCCCGGCAACTGTCTCCCTCTTCGAGATACCCGGATGTTTTGCCGGTCCGACCGAAGGGTCACAAAGCGACCGTTTGTCTTCGATGTGGAAAAAGGACGAGCGGCACCGCCCGCGAGTTTTTCTTAATTTCTGTGGAAATCATGAAGAAAGAAGGAAGGGGAAGAGGAAATGAGATCCAGGG
>NZ_DFMZ01000081.1:15456-39966 GCF_002375825.1 Aneurinibacillus sp. UBA3580 | reverse complement strand
CCTTTTTCCACATTGAAATCCTCTCCTCGTTCTCTTCTCTCTTCCCTTCGTACCACAAAAGTTAGCTTCTCTCCCATAATTTTTATGACGGGGTTGCGGCTGAAAAGTTATATATGAATATAGGTAATCTCTTATCAAGAGCGGTGGAGGGACTGGCCCGATGAAACCCGGCAACCATTAGGCAAAATTTACGTTTTGCTTAAACGGTGCCAATGCCTGCGGAACGATGGTTCCTGTCGATAGGAGAGTGTGGTGAACTTCTGCATACAAACACTCTCTGCGACGGAGAGTGTTTTATTTTTTGTAGATTTTATAACGGAGAGTCGAATGGGGGAAGAACATGAACATTGAGACTTTGCTTGTCCGAGCAGGAGTGGAAAGAGATAGCACGACTGGCGCGATTAGTACACCGATTTATCAAAGTGCCACATTTCAACATCCGGAACTGGGGGTGAGCACAGGATACGATTATTCCCGCACTGCCAATCCGACCCGAACGGCGCTGGAGGAAGCGATCGCGGCTCTCGAGCAAGGCGCGCGAGGCTTCGCTTTTTCTTCCGGGATGGCCGCGATTACAACCGTGCTGTTTTTGTTTAAGCCGGGAGATCACCTTGTCGTATCCGAAGATTTATACGGAGGAACATATCGGTTGCTTGCACAGGTGTTTTCCGAATTCGGCATTCAGGCAAGTTTTGTTGATACCTCCTGTACGAAGGAGATAGAAGCAGCGATACATCCGGATACACGGGCCTTATTTATCGAAACGCCAACTAACCCGCTGATGAAAATTACCGACCTGGAAAAGGCGGTTGTACTTGCCCGTACATATGGCCTGCTTACCATTATCGATAATACATTCATGACACCCTACCTGCAGCGGCCGCTCACATACGGCGCGGACATTGTGCTTCACAGCGCAACGAAATATTTGGGCGGGCATAATGATACGGTAGCCGGCCTCGTAGTTACACGGGATGCAGAGCTTGGCGAGCGTATCGGTTTGCTGCAGAATGCCTGTGGAGCGATCCTTGGACCGCAGGATGCCTGGCTTATCCTACGCGGCCTTAAAACGCTCGCGATACGGATAGAGAAGCAGCAGCAAAACGCTCTCGCGATTGCCGAATGGCTGCAGCGGCATCCGGCGGTAGAGACGGTGTACTATCCGGGACTGTCCGGACACCCGAACCGAGAAGTCGCTGAGAGGCAAGCATCGGGCTTTGGCGGGATGCTTTCTTTTTCGGTTCATGACCCTGATATTGTCCCACACGTATTAAAAAATGTAAAAGTTATCACGTTTGCTGAAAGTTTAGGCGGTGTGGAAAGTCTCATTACGTTTCCTGCGCGCCAAACGCATGCGGATATACCGGAAGAAGTAAGAGAACATCTCGGGATTACGGACCGGCTGCTGCGGTTGTCTGTCGGGATTGAGAACGCGAACGACTTAATTCTGGATTTAGAGGAGGCGCTTTATGTTAAAAAATAACCAGAAAACGCACGCATCATTCGGAACTCGTCTTGTTCACGCGGAGACGGTAGATGAGAGGCATCACGGAGCGCTCAGCATGCCCATTTACCAGGTGTCGACATTTCATCAATTCTCGCTTTCAGAGCCGGGCCGCTATGATTATTCCCGTTCAGGAAATCCGACCCGTGAAGCGCTGGAACAAGCAATCGCCGACCTCGAAGGCGGTTACGCGGGCTTTGCGTTTTCTTCCGGAATGGCTGCCATTTCCTCCGTCTTCTGTCTCTTTAAGACAGATGATGAAATCTTGCTCTCAGATGATATCTACGGCGGGACCTACCGGGCGATTACGAAGCTATTTCCCCGTTTTGGTATTCAGGCGAAATTTGTGAATACAACCGATATCAATGCTGTGCGAGACGCGATTACCCCGGCGACGCGCGCCGTGTTTTTGGAGAGTCCGTCCAATCCGCAGATGAATATTACCGACATTGAGGCCGTATGCCGACTAGCCAAACAGCACAATCTGCTTACCATCGTAGACAATACGTTTATGACCCCTTACCTGCAGCAACCGCTTCGGTTAGGAGCGGATATTGTGGTGCACAGCGCCACCAAGTATATTGGCGGTCACAGCGATGTTGTAGGCGGATTGGTAGTCGCGGCCGAAAAAGAGCTGGCCGAGGAAATCGGATTTATTCAGAATGCGTTCGGTGCCATTCTCGGCCCGCAGGATTCCTGGCTTTTACTGCGCGGATTGAAAACATTGAAAGTGCGCATGGACCAGCATGAAAAAAGTGCGCGGCGAATAGCGGAATGGCTAGACAATCATTCGGCGGTAGAGCGTGTATATTATCCAGGATTAGCCCATCATCCCGGCCATGAATTGGCGGCTGTTCAGGCGGCAGGCTTCGGGGGAATTATTTCGTTCTCCCTTCGCAATGTGGAGCAAGTGGAAAGCTTTTTGAATCAAATTACGCTGCCGGCCATCGCGGTTAGCCTTGGAGCGGTAGAGAGTATTGTCACCTATCCCGCACGGATGTCGCACGCCAGCATTCCGGAAGCGAAGCGCAAGCAGATGGGTGTGACGGATACGCTGCTGCGGTTATCGGTAGGGCTTGAGGAGCCGGATGATTTAATTCATGATTTTGAGCAGGCTTTCCGATGTATGGGCTTTGCATCATCGGATGTACGGACATACGGGAATATCTCTGTTTCCAAATAAAAAAAGCTGCCCGACGGTTTTTACCGCTGCGGCAGCTTTCTTGCGTTTTACTAGATTTTTTTCTCGAAATGCTGGTAGTCTTTCGAGCTTTTCCATTCTCCGCCCCAGATCCAGCCTCGTTTCTTGAACGCGTTATAACACGCATCGCCCTTTACGATCATTCCTTTTCGAACCACCTTCCGATTCGCGTATGCCTTGGCGGTAGCCGGACTCACGTTGCTGCCGACAACGTGTGGATTTTGCAGCGGGTTAATATCGATAGCAATACCATAGCTATGGTTTGAAAGTTTGTTCTTGCCCGCAACCGTTCTCGTGTTAAAAGCGGAAGTATTGTTAGCTTTCATTGATAAATCGTCCGATCCTTTGTATTC
Organism: Aneurinibacillus sp. UBA3580; assembly: GCF_002375825.1. Classification (NCBI taxonomy): domain Bacteria; kingdom Bacillati; phylum Bacillota; class Bacilli; order Caryophanales; family Paenibacillaceae; genus Aneurinibacillus; species Aneurinibacillus sp. UBA3580. The sequence continues at coordinate 36,908 of NZ_DFMZ01000081.1, read as the reverse complement.
ATCCACAAGTCGGATTTTATCGATTGGATAGCGTTTCTTATACAGTTCCTCAAAAATTTCAGATACATCCTTCGCCAGCTTTTTATGAACGATAAGCTCTCCCTGGTGTTCTTTGTTGTCAAACCCTATGTAGCGTACTTTTACATAAGATAAGTCATTCATCTTAACAGGTGTTTTCTTATTGAAAGAAATACCCATAATTTTGCGCTGTATGCTGGCCGGAACGCTGCCATAACTTACGGTAGCCGCCGCTGTAACCTTACCTTCGATAGGAGTAGTGGTAGCGGCCGGAGCTGCGAAAGTTGCTCCTCCTGCCAGCAGTGTCAGTATACAGGTGAAAGCAAGCCTTTCGTAAAAGCGCTTCATTATACGTCACCTCCTGCATTCATAAGCCAAGTATAGCACGGAAAACCAGGGGATAAATGTAACTATGGAAATAAATTCTAACATTTAAGGAAATAGAAGACGGATAGTAATGATGAAAAATACCATATATTTCTTCTTTATAAATACCGTTATTCCCTTTATTTAGGTTGCTAAAAGCGAACATATGTACTATAATGAGAACATAAGTTCTTATATGAATAGAGTTTCCCGCCGCGTCTTGTGAAAGCACCCAGGAAAGGGGAAAATCGTATGAGTATCGAAAACATAGCACAGTCGTTAGAAATTGAACTGCCTGATTCCTATAAGCAGCAGATTATGGAGAAGGAGCGCTGGCTAAAGCTGGCGGACGCTCCGTTCCCGTACCGTCATTATAAAGTAAACGATGATGGAAATATTTATATCTCACAGCAGTGCATTGCAGACAGAAACGCACTGTTATTCGAACAATTTCAATATGAAGCGGAAGATGCCCGGGTAAATACGGATACATGGTGCGTGGGTGTATGGGTTAAAGTGCGTGCCGTCATCAATGGTAAGGAGCACAGCGTACGTCAGTACGGCGTACATACTATCAGCAAGCTTCACGGGGAAGCCAAACCCGGCGGTGACGCGCTGGAGCAAGCGATTAAATCCGCGGTATCTGACGGAATGAAGAAGTGCAGCTCCTGGTTAGGGGTTGCCGCACACATTTATCGGGGTGAAGTAATTTCCATCCGGGCAAATCGGGACAAAGACGGGCAACCGCAGAGCAGGTTCTATATCCAAAATCTTGAGAAGTTCGGTCTTTCAGAGTATGAGTATAAATACGGAATCCCGGTACTGCCTGATTCATTTAAGGTGTTTTACGAGAAGATGGGTTGGACGGACGGAATCTTCTATTCGGATGTATTTGACTTTAGAGACAAGCATTCCGTTAGCCGGGACGAATCCAGAAAGGCAGAAAGAAACCAGGAAAGATCTGAAGAAGAGATCGGTTCAGAGAATCCGGCTTTCATTAACGAGATGCAGGCCAATTATTTGCGCAGTCTCATCCACGATTTTAACGAGAACGCTCAGGAAAGAGATATCGTACAGGCGATTATCGCCTATCTTCTGAAACGGGAAGTTGATGTCGTGAAAGAAGCGGAAGATCTCGGCAAACGGTTTACTACGGTTGACGCTTTGCCGTCCGTACATTTCACGTCCGTGCATCGTTACTTTAAGCAATTGCGAAAGACACGATTGGGAAATACTGAAGAGAAATCGGCGTAAGCATCCTAAAAAAACACAAAAGGAGGTATCAGTATGCTGAACAGAGTAGTTTTGCTCGGACGATTAACGAAAGACCCGGAACTGCGCTATACGCAAAACGGCACAGCGGTTGCCACATTTACTCTGGCCGTAGATAGACGTGTGACCAACCAGCAGGGCGAAAGGGAGACCGATTTTATTCCGATTGTCGTATGGAGCAAGCAGGCGGAGTTGTGTGCACAGTATCTGGGCAAAGGAAGGCAGGCGGCGGTAGAGGGAAGAATTCAGGTCCGCAATTATGAGAACAATGAAGGTCGGCGTGTCTATGTGACGGAAGTGGTTGCGGAAAATGTTCAGTTTCTTGGCGGTGGCCAGGGTTTGGGTGATTTCGAACAGAGAACACCCGTATTCAGCGGAGGCGGTAAGCCTTCACGGAATTTCCAGAATGACAATCCGTTTGCCGACGATCAGCGACCAATCGATATTTCGGATGATGACTTGCCATTTTAATTACCGAACAATGTGCAAGCATGTATGAATCTTTTATTTTAAAGAACATACTGATTAATCATTGAACTGTAAAGAAATAGCGGCAGCTAAGGATTGTGAAAATAACGTCCTAGACTGCCGCTGCCTTTATTGAACTCTCGTTCCCCGTTAGTTGCACGAATTCTGATAAATCTTCTCATTGTTCAGGTTTACAAGCAAAGAAATTGATCAACTATTTTTTTGAATTGGAATCGTTATCTCTAGTCCCTTGACTATATCTGAAGGAAGATCAATTTGATCTCTAGTAATAGGACGTATAGTTAAAGATTTGGGTGGTTCTTGCAAAGGCTGGTAGATCGCTTTCCAACGAATGATTTCTTTCTCCCTATCTATTTTATTTTCCTCAGCTGATGAACTAAGAAGTTCGATTTTATTTCCTTTATCATCAATCACTTCAAAAATCGTCGAAAGGGATCCGCTTGGTTGGATCAATTGCCCCACTACTTCAGTTGAGTTGACTGAGAATGTGACCTTTTCAAGTATTACGGTCATGTCTTGATACGTTTTTGTTAACATTGGTACAATTTGTTTATTTGAAGTGTCATTCTTCACAACCGGAAAGGAAAAAGACCAATCTCCCTTTATATCTCCAATCTTTGTAATAGCAAGATCGAACTTAAATTTGTCGGGTAATGATTCACTTGTGCTAAAGTTAATGACGCCTACAGTATGATGGTCATCAATACGATGGATCGCCCCGCCAGCCCCCCATTTTTCAGGTAAGGTTCCGTTTATTTTTATAGTTTTTTCTTGATAAACCCTGTCAGGCAATTTATCGGGAGACTCCAGTATATATCCAACGGAGACCTGTGAGCCGTCATAAAAGGCTTCCGTGATGGTAACCGTGATATTCTTGTCAGTTGCGATTTTCTGTATATCAGTGACTAAACCTTTTTTCTGGGCTTTTTTGAGTCCGTCACCACCCACAATATTAAATACCGATTGAATTAGAGGCATCTGTTTTAGAGTCTGGGCAAAACTGGGGGATGTAACACCGACTCCGATTACCAGCACTAGCGACGCTGCGGTAGCTGTTATGAGAACGCCCGTTTTTTTTAAAGTTTCCTTTCTTCCATACGCAATGAAAGTAGTTACCGATTTTTGGAGTATGGGCCACGATTGTCTGGTTTTCAATTCTTTTTGTTCCTCCAATTTTTGAAATACACGTTTTTTGAAATCCTCAACATTTACAGTGTGATTTTCGTGACAAAGTTTAGCAGCTTTGATTTGCTTGTCCAAACTCATGATATTCCTCCTCCCATACTTTTCTTAATCGTTTTCTGCCTCGTGCTAGTCTAGACTTCACGGTTCCTTCGTTTATCCCAAGTATTTCGGAAATTTGTTTTAAGGATAACTCTTCAAAATAATACAGGATTATGGGGGTACGATAAGGTTCCAGAAGTTTTAGAACAATATCGTACATTTTTTGATTAGACTCCATTACGAAAAAGGTGTCTTCCGAGCTAATATCAGCACGCTCAGGCAATAGTGCGGATATGATTTCCCTCCACCCTTTCCTTTGCGCCATTCTACACTCGTTAATGACAATTCTAGCAAGCCAGGGGAATGGGTCATGATCTTCCTTGAATTGATCCATTTTTTCGTACACCTTAACAAAAGTATCCTGTACCTTATCCTCTGCTGTTGTCCACTCACGAACGTATGTATACGCAAGGCGAACTAGACGCTGAGTGTACAGATCCATCCATGTTTCCAGTCGTTTTTCACGCTCCAATTTTGTCCTCACCATCCTTTCGCCTGTATTATGCAAAAAAGTAGAAATAGGTTCCCGGTTTTTTTAAAAAATAATTAAACTTTTAGCTACACCCGGAATTACATACCAACAAATGGCTAACGCTGCTCCATGGAGACTATATGAGGATGCAATGACATGCGCACAAGCTGCACTTGTTAATTTTCAGCATCGTCTTTCTCTCTCATCTTATTGGGGAAATGGTACAACCTCCTCATCAGATGGGATGCATGTGAAATACCCCTCCTAAAATAGACACTGTTAAAAACCCCTTGGGTTAGACAATCTATTTTCTAACAAAAATTAAACAACCTTAGCCCGATTGAATATCGGACTAAGGTTTGTGCGTAACTTCGTTACGGGTTTTTAAAGTGCTGTCCACTTGACAGGGGTAAGTTCATATTTTTTGCACTTTTCCCGTTTCCAGCACTTTAGCTTCTATATATCCTAGTTCACGGGAAATTCGACTGGCGGTTTCTTTTGTTTTCTTACGTATGATCTCTTCAACTTTTTCTTGCATTCTTGTAGTCGGGCCACTTACAGTAAGTGCAGCAACAACCTTATGAGTATAGTCCAGTATAGGATAGGAAACACCTATTGTTTCTTCATCCTGTTCACTTCTACTAATGGAATATCCATTACGCCTTATTTTTTCGATTTCCTTATACAGAGTTTCTTTATTTCCGATTGTATGCGGCGTCAACTTAGTAAAAGTCATTTTTTCCATAAGAGTTTCCTGTTCTGCCTTAGGCAAATAAGCAAGTAGTAATTTGGGACCGGAACCGATATATAACTCAGAACGCTTTCCAACTCTTGTATGCAGCCGTACCGCATGGCTGCTTTCAACTTTTTCAATGTATACAGCTTCATCTCCATCCAGTATAACCAGGTGTACAGCTTCATTAATGTCAGCACAGAGTTTTCTCATCCAGGGCAAAGCAACGGTACGTAATTCTAATTGTTCCAGGACTATGTTCCCTAATTCAAGAAGCTTTAGGCCCAAATGGTAGCGAACATCCTGTTCAGTATTCTTCGTCTTTGCCAGAAAACCACATACCTCCAGGGAAGTAAGGAGTCGATAAACCGTTGGCCTCGGCATATTAGACTTAGTTGCTATTTCACTCAGTGTTAGCTCTTTTTTTTCTCCCAGAAAAAAATCCAGTAGTTTAAGAGCTTTAATCACACTTTGATTCATGATTTTTCCTCCAAGGACTGTTGTTATCAAGTATTTAATCATATTAGAAAAACTATTTCAAATAATATAACAGTGTTTCTATTTTTAAAATGATAAAAAGTGTAATATTATTTGACAAAAATATTTGAATATTTTGTCTAATTATTTTATAATCAGATTGCGGAATGAAATATTTGAAATAATATTTCAATAATTGAAATGAGGTGGAGGTAGTTATGAAACGGATTGACTTAAACTGCGATATGGGAGAAAGCTTTGGTGTTTATACGTTAGGAATGGATGAGGAAGTGATCAAATTAATTACTTCTGCAAACATCGCATGCGGATTTCATGCCGGCGACCCAAATGTGATGGATCGAACAGTTCAAATCGCGAAAAAAAATCATGTAGGAATTGGGGTGCATATGGGTTTTCCGGATTTACTCGGTTTCGGCCGAAGAAACATGGACGTTTCTTATGAAGAGTTAGTCAACTATAACATTTATCAGATCGGTGCATTAGAAGCATTTTGTCGTAAACATGATGTGAAAATACAGCATATTAAACCACATGGAAATATGAATAATATGGCTGACACCGATCGTGTAATAGCAGAAGCGATAGTTGACTCTACGCTTATGGTCCTTCCAGGTACACCTATATTCGTAAAACCGGGTAGCGAGTTACACAAAGTATCAGAAGCGAAGGGGGTTCCGGTTATTTTAGAAATTTTTGCAGACCGTGCATATAACAAAGACGGCACCCTTGTCTCTCGCAAAATCCCGGGTGCTGTAATCAAAGATCCAAAAGAAGCAGCAGAAAACGTAGTGCGAATGGTAGTAGAAGGAAAGGCAAAGACAATAGACGGGCAATTGATTGATATTACAGGAGATAGTGTCTGCGTTCATGGGGATACACAAGGTTCGCTTGAGATCATTCGTCATTTGAGAAGCGAACTGGAGAAGGCTGGTGTGAAAATAGCTCCTATCGGCCAATGCGTAGAAGAGGTGAGATAATTTGCATACAAATGCGCTAACCACGTCTCTTTCCTATGTTCCAATGGGGGAACAAACACTCCTTATAAAATTTGAAAATATATTGTCTCCTGAAGTAAATAAGCGTGTTTGCTCCTTTGCCCATATAATTACAGAAAGAAATATTGCAGGAATTGAAAGGCTTATTCCGGCTTTTAATAGTCTGGCAGTTTGCTATAACCCGGTTATTATTAAATTCACTGAATTGGTGAGTGAGCTAAAACTATTAGAAAATCACATTTATAGTGAAGCAAGCACAAATAGTAAAAAAATTTATATTCCAGTAGTATTTGGAGGAAAGTACGGTCCGGATTTACAGGAAGTATCACAAAAAGTCAAACTAAGTCCGGATGAAGTAATAAGCATCCTGCAATCCAAACCTTATCTTGTGTATATGTTAGGATTTATAGCTGGGTTTCCGCATTGCGGGAATATAGATGAACGTTTGATTTTGCCTCGTCGTGCCAATCCACGTCTTAAAATTCCAAAAGGAACCATTGCCATTGCAAATGAGCAGTTAGGGCTTTATACCATTGAGTCACCAGGAGGCTGGAATCTTGTGGGCTGGACACCAATGGAAACATTTAATCCTTATTGTGAGCCCCCAAGCCTGCTCATGGCAGGAGACTATATTCAATGTGTTCAAATCAGTGCAGAGGAAGCGGATTTATGGGACGAACAAAGACAAAGAGAGTGGGATCAGGAATGGAATTCGCTAAAGTAGTGAAGGCAGGATTACTTACTACGGTACAAGATTTAGGCCGTAATTCTTATCAGGTTTTCGGAGTGTCTGCATGTGGAGCGATGGATTCTCTCGCCATGCGTTTTGCAAATATTTTAGTGGGCAATGATGAAGGAGAGGCAGTGCTTGAAGCAACCTTAATCGGTCCTCAGTTAACATTTGAAGGAGAAGGAGTTATTGCAATAACCGGTGGAGATTTATCGCCGCGTATTAATGGGAGGCCCGTCTCGATGTGGAAGTCTCTATATGTTAAAGAAGGAGATGAACTAAGCTTCGGTAACTGCAAATATGGATGTAGGGCGTATATTGCCTTCGCCGGGGGCATTCAGGTTCCAAAAGTTATGGGCAGCCGCTCTACTTTTATACGGGGGAATTATGGAGGAATGGAAGGCCGGGCACTTAAGAACGGTGATCGTATTCCTATCGGAGCATCGAGATTCGATTTCAATCGCATATTTGGGAGAAAATTACAAAGTAAGGATATCCCTAATTATAAAACACCTTGTCCTATTCGGATAATTCTAGGTCCGCATGATACTGCTTTTACGCAAGAAGCGCTCCAAACCCTTGTTTCCAGCACCTATACGATCTCAAATAATTCGGATCGTATGGGATATAGACTCGAAGGAAAGCCGCTTCAACACATAAATGGAGCTGATATTATCTCTGGGTTTATTACGGTTGGTTCTGTACAAGTTCCAGCAAATGGCCAACCAATAGTACACATGGCGGATTGTGGTACATCAGGTGGTTATACAATAGCAGGAGTTGTTATCAGTATCGATATTCCGCATATGGCCCAAAAAAAGCCAGGGGACCAGATTGAATTTGAAGTAATAGAGGTGGAAGATGCTCAAGAGTTGGTAAGAAAACAGGAACAATTGTTCTCGGATTTACGTCTAGCCAATCATCTTATCCCAATGAAGGTGTAAATCACTTTTTTGTAACGTAATGGAGTTCTCAAGATTTATTATAGAGGATGCAGGAGTGATTATGTTGCTTAAGATTTATGAAGTAAGAGAAGTTATCAAGTTAATCGATCAATCTTCAATTCAAAAATTCGAACTCGAACATGAATCATTCAAGATTTCAATAAAGAAAGAAAGTTTGCCAGTTAAATCGACAGCATTATTAGAAGCTAGTCCTATTAGTAAAGAGCAATTTGTTCATGAAAACATAGAGACGTCGGCACCACTGGCACTTCCTCAACAAGAAGCAGATCCTTCAGAGGAAAAAGCTAGTCATACGCAGGCTGATTTACACAGTATTATCTCGCCTATGGTAGGCACATTTTATTGTGCTCCTGAACCGGGAGTTTCTCCTTATGTACAGGTAGGAGATACAGTGAAAGAAGACTCGATTGTTTGCATTGTAGAAGCTATGAAGTTATTTAACGAGATTGAAGCAGAGGTTACAGGGGAAATTGTGGAAGTGTTAGTAAAGAACGGGGAGTTGGTAGAATACGGTCAACCTCTTTTTCTTGTCAAGCCCGAGTAAAGGAGAAACACATATTTAAAAGAGTATTGATTGCTAACACGAGGAGAGATTGCTGTTCGTGTCATCAGGGTATGTAAGGAAATGGGAATTGTGACTGTTGTCGTCTATTCTGAGGCTGATCGTGAGGCGTTGCATGTAAAACCAGTCGATGAAGCTTACTGCATTGGACCTGTGTCAGCTTTTGTACAGGGCAAATTCAATACCAAATTTTTAAAAATGAATTCACTGTCTTTAGTAGAGCAAGATGTGGGAAGGAGAGAGAGATGTTTATAAAACCACGGCGTGTTACGAATGTTCCTTCGTACTTGTTTAACGAAATTAATAGAAAAAAACGAAGTTTAATTGAAAAAGGAGTGGACGTAATTGACCTGGGCATCGGCTGTCCGGACCTGCCTACTCCAGCGCATATTGTAAATCGATTACTTGAAGAAATGAAAGAACCGGATAATTTTAAATATGCTGGTTACAATGGTTGTCTTGAATTCCGGGAAGCAGTGGCTCAATTTTATAAAAAGCATTTCAATGTAGACTTAGACCCGGAGACAGAAGTTCTTGCGCTAATCGGATCAAAAGAAGGTATTGCTCATTTTATTACGGCATCAATCGATCCGAATGATGTTGTTCTGCTTCCGGACCCCGGATATCCAACGTATCGGACAGCTACGTATTTGGCCGATGGAATTCCATACAGTATGCCGTTGCTAAGGGAAAATCAATTTCTTCCGGATTTCTCGATGATACCCGCACAAAAAGTGGAAAAAGCAAAAGTGATGTTTTTAAATTATCCAGGAAATCCGACAGCGGCTGTGGCGGATCTTGAATTTTTTCAGAAAGCGGTAGATTTTTCCCGGCGTAATCGTATAACAATTGCACATGATGCGGCTTATCAAATGGTTACATTTGATGGATATAAGGCTCCAAGTATTTTACAGGTAAAAGAAGCAAAAGAAGTCGCTGTCGAATTTGGTTCACTTTCCAAAACGTATACAATGACAGGATGGAGAATTGGGTATGCAGTGGGAAACAGAGAAGCTCTTCAGTCATTATCCATTGTAAAAAGTAATATAGATACAAGTCAATTTCTTCCTATCCAGAAAGCAGCAGTCACCGCGCTTGTATCTGAGCAAAATTGCGTAAGGGAATACAATCAAATCTACAGGGAACGGATGAATAGTATGCTTACAGCACTTCAGGAAATAGGGATTGAAGCGGATACCCCAAAAGGAAGTTTTTTCATCTGGGCAGCGGTACCTGAAGGATATACGTCTAACGAATTTGCGAGCAAAGTACTGGAACAGACCGGGGTAATTGTAACACCTGGCACAGCATTTGGAGAATACGGAGAAGGATATTTTAGAATCTCATTATCTGTGCCAACGAAACGATTACAGGAAGCTATTCACCGGATTAAGACGAAGATGACCCTTGGTGTTTAGTCCTGTTCTATATATGAAAATATATTTCAAATAATGAAATAAAAAGGAGGGAGAAAATAGTGAAACAGATGATGAGTGGAGCCCGTGCCATTGTAGAGTGTATGCGACTAGAAGGTGTGGAACATGTTTTCTGTGTTCCTGGAGAAAGCTACTTACCTTTGATGGACAGTATCTATGAAACGGATAGTATTAAATTAATTTCTACCCGCCATGAAGGAGGGGCTGCTTTTATGGTGGAAGCATACGGTAAAGCGACTCGAAAGCCAGGTGTAGCTATGGCAACACGGGCTGTCGGAGGAGCTAATTTAGCAATCGGCATTCATACTGCCTATCAGGATTCTACACCCATGGTAGTTTTTCTAGGTCAGGTTCATAGTAAATTTCGTGGCAGGGAAGGATTCCAAGAGGTAGACCTAGATCGTTTTTTCGGTCATATCGCTAAATGGGCCGTAGAAATCAAAGACGTAGAACGGATACCTGAACTCGTACAGCGGGCGTTTCGTATTGCAAAGAGCGGGCGACCGGGACCTGTGGTCATTGCCCTTCCTGAAGATGTTCTTGTAGCAGAAGCTGAAATGAGTTTTGGACCTGTTACTCCAGTTCCAACCCCACGTCCTGGTGCTAAAGAGATTGCATCTGTTCAACAACTACTTGAACAATCGGAACGACCGCTCATTCTTGCTGGAGGTGGTGTAATAGCAGCGGATGGAGAACAGTCGTTGCGTAAACTGGCAGAAAGGTTCGGGATTCCCGTCATGTCTTCGTTTCGTCGCCATGATGTGTTCCCTAATGACCACGCGTTATATGTTGGCCATTCAGGACTTGGCACATTTGCACCTGTACTTGATACGCTGCGTCAGGCTGATCTAGTGCTGGCAATTGGTACACGTTTATCAGAAGTTACAACACAGGATTATAGTATTTTGAACCCGGAACAAAAATTAATTCATATTGATATTGACGTGGCAACACTTGGTAAGGTGTACAGTCCGCATGTTGGTATTGTAGCTGACGCAAAAGAGGCACTGGACGCATTACTTACTATGAAGCTGGATCGAAGCTGGACTGTGTGGGCAAGTGAGCGGCATGAAATATATAAGCATGCTGGTGACAGAGTGGATACGGAGAAAGAACATACGATCGATAACGGGGAAATTATTCGTATTCTCCAAGAGATTCTTCCAGAGGATTCCATAATCACAAACGATGCCGGTAATTTTGCAGGCTGGTTGCACAATTTTTATTCCTTTACCAGTCCCAAAACATATATCGGCCCAACATCAGGTGCGATGGGATACGGATTGCCGGCGGCGATCGGTGTAAAACTGGCAAAACCGGATAAAACAGTTGTTTCCCTGTCAGGAGACGGTGGTTTTATGATGACAATTCAGGAGTTAGAAACGGCAGTTCGTTACAATATTCCGGTTATTGCACTCGTATTTAACAACAGCATGTACGGGACAATTCGAATGCATCAAGAAATGCATTATCCCGAACGGGTTATTGGCACTGAGTTAAGCCACACCAATTTTTCTGCTTTAGGTGTTGCTTTAGGGGCACAGAGCTTCAGTGTAACAACACATAAAGAATTTAAGGATACGCTTAAATACGCGCTCGCCTCTAAAAGAGTAACAATTATTGAAATTATAACAAACCCTGAACGTATTTCTGTACAAGCAACCATCACATCTATTCGCGAGAAATCATTGCAAAAATCTTAAACAAAAAGCAGCGGACGAGATTATAACCATATCTACAGCTCCGTTTCTCATGAGAGTTTACGTGCATTTATATACACTGATACGTTTTACTTGTCTGAAAAATGAACGAAATGGGGTTGATAGTCATGACGGTACCAAATAAATATACTGAGAGTTTATCTCGACAAGAAGTGAGCTTCGGTCCAATGAAACCTACCAATGTTCGCTGGCAAGTGTTTATCATGCTGCTTGTCTTAGTAGCAATTAACTATGTTGATCGCTCTGCTTTATCAATCGCTTTACCTGTCATAACAAAGGACTTAAACCTGGACCCGGCCATTACAGGCGTGATATTAAGTTCTTTTTTCTGGGGATATGCTTTAATGCAAATTCCTTCCGGCTGGATTGCGGACCGGTATAAACCTGCCGGTGTGGTAGCAGGCGCAACGGTATTATGGGGAATCGTACAACTGTTTACGGGATTTGTTAACGGTAGTAAGATGCTTATTGCCTTACGCTTTCTACTTGGTGTGACAGAAGCACCTGTTTATCCGGCGGGAGGAAAATTACAGTCTATCTGGTTAACCTCTAAGGAAAGAGGTCGTGGTGCTACCCTTCTTGACAGTGGATCTCCACTGGGAACAGCAATAGGAGGACCGATTATTGTAGGATTTATGGCCTGGTTCGGTGGATGGCGCAGTGCCTTGATCGGAACAGGGATTCTCACTATTATAATTGGATTACTTACCTGGAGGGTTATTAGAGGAAATCCTTCCACGAATCCAAGAGTAAATGAAGCGGAACGTAAATACCTGGAAACTGAGCTTAATAAGGAATATAATAACGCTGAGATCTTGTCTACGGGAGCAGTCGGAATTAAGCAGTACGTAAGAAGTGGTAGTTTCTGGTTTATGTGCTTAGGTTGGTTTGCGTATTGCACCGTATATTATGGTTTGATGACATGGGGACCAATGTATTTAGCTAAGACACAACATTTAGATATAAAGAGTATAGGCACGTCTGTGTTTATTATCTTTGGTGCAGGATTTGTCGGAGAATTAATTGGCGGCTGGATTGCGGATTTTTGGAGACAGAAAGGAGGAAGTCATAATACGGTCATGCGTACGCTCCTGTCTATTTCTGGGGTGGTGACCGGCATTTCGATTTTCCTCCTAGGACACATAACTTCGGTGAACATGGCTATTACCTTACTTGCTATTGCACTGTTTTTCCTTCGTTGGACCGGATTATACCTGACTGTGCCTGCCGCTATCGCCCAACGTCAACACGTCGGTATGGTAGCAGGGTGTATGAGTTTCTTAGGGAATATTTCAGGTATTATTACACCCATTTGTATTGGTTTTATTGTATCTATCACAGATTCCTACTTTATTGCTCTTATGTTGTTTTCTGCTACTGGTCTAGTTTTGGCTGTAGCGTCTATGCTTATTAATTATGCTAAAAAGATAGGAACCTAAACCTGGTTTAAGCAGTATTAATATTTATTAGGGTAACGAGCCTTCTGAATAGCAAGAATCAGAAGGCCTTTTCTATAATATGGCCAGATTGCGACCGGAAAAATACAGGTGATAATGCTTAGCAAAGAAATGATAAAGAAGCAAGAAATCATACCGTATCTTTATGTGATCTATCGGGATGCTAAAAGCGCGAGAAATATGTGTTTAGCCGTTGTAAAAGGATATAGTTTTTGGGATGCATTTAGGTACGGAAAAAGATTGAAGTAGAGATTACAGATTACCACCGAACCAGCAGCATAGAGATTACAGGCAGCAGAGTGGGCTGGCACAAAACCGATCGATCTTCATTGCTTTCAAGAAACCGCGAATTTGTATTGAAGGAAACGGATTTGTTGACCTGAACATACCTAAAAAATTTTTTCTGAAAATTAAAGTGGAAATAGAAGTTTTCATATTTTTTAGGTAAAAGGGAAATAGATCTAAAATTCCTAGTTGACCGTTAGGATTAATTGTATTATGATGGTGCCAACAAGCAAAAAAGGTAGATGACTTATCAAGAGAGGCGGAGGGATTGGCCCGATGAAGCCCGGCAACCCCTGTGTTCTTTCGTTGGCGAAGAACACGGGAAGGTGCTACATCCAGCAGGAGAATTTCCTGAGAGATAAGGAATGTGCTGATATCGCCTCCTTATCTCACAGGGGTAAGGAGGTGTTTATGTGTCCGCAGAAAAAGAAGAACAAAACCAAATGATCGATTATATTTTGGATGCGCTGCAAGGATTACAGTATGGATCGATTCAAATCGCCATCCATGATTCAAAAATTACACAAATCGATCGTTTGGAAAAGCAACGCTTCCCGGTTCAGCGCTCGTCTTCTTCAACAACCAACGTATCAAGATTCTCGTCCAAAAGAAAGTAGCACACGAAACCACATCGACAGCCGATCGGTCAACCGAAGGCTCCTGCTCTATTTGCCTGCCGGTGCGCAAGGGAGTGGGAGCCTTTTTTAGTACATGATTTCATAATGGAGGAAAATAAAATGGCAGATATTATTAGCATTTCTGGAGGCATTTCTCCTAGCTCCCGTACTTCATCTGTAGTTCGGTATCTGAACACTCTGATCGGGCATCAGGGATTGCATACGGTTTCGTTTACCGTGCGTGATATTCCTGCAGAGGATTTAGTCTATGGCAGATTTGATAGTCCTGTTGTACACAACATCAGTACATTAATTGAAGAGGCGAGCGGCGTTATTATTGCAACCCCGGTATACAAAGCGGCGTATGCAGGAGGATTGAAAGCGCTGCTTGATTTATTGTCGCGTGATGCGCTGGCGAACAAAGTTGTACTTCCGCTGGCTGTAGGAGGTACATTAAGTCATCTATTAAGTATTGATTATGCACTGAAACCGGTGCTTTCGGCCCTGGGAGCCCGTTATATTCTGGGCGGCGTCTATTTGCTAGATTCAAGCATTGAAGTTGTCAGCGATGGAACCATTCGTGTAGATGAAGAAAACAATCAGCGACTCAAGCGTTCTTTGCATGAATTTATTACCGTTATCAAGCAAAACCAGGAGGTACCTGTGCGAACGTAAAAAAGCTGCTGAATGGAACATTGTTTTTGAAAGAACATCAGAAGAGGACGCGGTAGCCCAATAAACAAGAAGATGTGCTGTGTTTTTTCAGGTATTTGAGAAAGCAAGCGAACGAGGAGGGAGATAGAGATGATGGAAACATGGGTGAATGACCATTTGGATCTTTATATTTACGCTAAAAAAATTGGTGATATCGAATGGCAGAAACAAATTCTGGCTGCTTTGCATAACAAAGATCAACTGCTTCGTCAGGAGTTGCACCAAATGGTTAGCGAGGGATTGTGGAAGAAGTTTGATCAGATTAATGAAGATTTGGTGCTCGTTTATCGTCAGCTTTGCCACAGCAAAGAACCGCATCTATTTGAGGAATTAAAATGGAAAGTACTGCTTCTCAGAGCGGAGAGGCAAAGCATTATGGAACAAATTCGCCAGCTTCATCTTGTTCTTTCTTCGTAATATAGCACAAAAAAGGATGAAAACAGGTAAATGTTATCTTTTATTCTTACTTGACTTATTGGAGTAATGATATTTATAATGTAAAAAATTGATAGTATCTTAGATAGCCGATCAGTCAACTGAAGGCTCCTTTTTATTTAGCTTTTATTCAGCTATTTAATAAGGAGTCTTTTTTTATTTATATTGCAACGAGAAAGGAGATAGTAAATGGAAAGAGAAAAGGGACCACGGGAAATAGACAAAAAGCAAGTGCATGTACGAGTAATTTCGATGGCTAGCATTGCGTTACTGATGCTGATTTGGACAGTAAGTACAAATTTGAGATGGATAGACCCGTTTTTTTTGCCTTCTCCTCAATCGGTATGGGCAGCCTTTTTAGACTTAATATGGGAAGGATACAAAGGCTCCTCGTTGGGGACCCATGTTTTAAACAGCCTGTATCGATTATTTTTGGCTCTAGTTTTAGCATTTTTTACAGCAGTACCGCTTGGGATTTTATGTGGTTATTCAAAATATATACTTGCCATTTTTGATCCAATCATTGAGTTTTACAGGCCTTTGCCGCCACTAGCCTACTACGCATTACTCGTTCTGTGGCTAGGTATCGATAACACTTCAAAAATAGCTCTATTATTTCTCAGTGCTTTTGCTCCACTGTTTATTGCTACCGTATCAAGTGTACAACGGGTGCCACGTGATCGGATAAACAGTGCCCTGTCATTAGGAGCAACGAAAACGAAGATTCTTGTACATATTGTCCTTCCGTCCTGCCTTCCAGATATTATTACAGGACTTCGGACAGCAATTGGTGTTACATATGCGACGTTAGTGGCTGCAGAAATGGTAGCTGCTACTTCAGGAATCGGATGGATGGTATTGGACGCGAGTAAGTATTTGCGAAGTGATATTGTTTTCGTAGGCATTATTTTAATGGGGGGAATTGCCATACTGATGGATAGCATTATTAGATGGTATCAACGCCTTCAATTCCATTGGGTTGGGAGAGAAGGATAATAAAAATTTAGAATAGTAAAAAATACCGTATAAAGAGAGAGGTTGATGGTTATGCAAAGAAAAATATACGTGGGGCTAGTAACACTAATGGTTATCATTTTTACTTTTATCACCGGATGCTCGGATCAAGCAGCATCAACTCAAAAAGGTAATTCTTTACCTTCTTCGTCTGGTGCAATCCCAAAAGAAATTAGAATAGGTTATCAGGTTTCTCCTAATGGAGAACTCCTTGCTAAGGCTTTAGGATTACTGGAGAAAAAGTATCCGGATATAAAAGTGAATTGGATTAAATTTGATTCAGGACGAGATGTCAATAATGCGATAGCGAGTGGGAGTATCGATTTTGGTCTTGTAGGGACCCCACCAGGCTCTATAGGAATTGCAAAAGGATTGCCTTATCAGGTATATTACCTTCACGATCTCATTGGTGAAAGTGAGGCATTGGTAGTAAAAGAAGATGCGGGCATTACATCATTAAAAGATTTGAAAGGCAAGAAAATTGCAACCACCTTCAGTTCAACCTCACACTTTAGTTTATTGGGGGCGCTAAAGAAAGAAGGGATTGATCCACAAAAAGAAAACATAACGATTCTTGATATGCAGGTGCCTGATATTTATGCTGCATGGAAACGAAAAGATATCGATGGCGCTTATATTTGGCAGCCAATGCAGGCAAAATTGGTGCAGGATGGAGGCGATATCATCATTACATCTAAAGACTTAGCTGCTAAAGGTGTAATAACAGCAGAGTTTGGAATTGTTCATAAAGATTTTGCAAAGAATTATCCTGACATTGTAAAAGGGTATATCTCTGTTTTGGATGAGGCAGTACATTATTATCATGAAAAACCGGAACAATCAGCACAAGTCCTTTCTAAAGAACTGGAATTATCTCCAGAGGAAAGCTTAAAAACGATGAAACAAATCATATGGTTAGACGTTTCCCAGCAGAAAAAGTATTTTGGTACCCCGGGACAACCGGGAGAGCTGGCTAAAGTGTTAAAGGATACCGGTGATTTTATGGCAGCGCAGAAAGCGATTGCCTCTTCACCCGATGCCCCTGCGTATCAACAGGCTCTATTAAGTGATTTATATAAGTAAGGTGCAAGATGCGTAAGGGGGGACGTTTGTGCCAGTCAATATATCTCGTATACAGCATGTCGAAAGTTCCGCATGCTTTCCATTTATCGAAATGAAAAACATCAGCCTGCACTTTTCCGATCATTATGAAAAATTATGCGTATTAGAAGATATTACACTTCAATTATACAAAGGTGATTTTGTATGCGTGCTGGGTCCGTCAGGCTGCGGTAAATCGTCGCTGCTACATGTTCTGGCAGGTTTCCAGAAGCCTACAAGTGGAGACATAACGATTAATGGAACACGGCATACCCGACCGAATTCGGATGTAGGCGTGGTGTTCCAACATCATAATTTATTTTCATGGTTATCTATTCAAAAAAACATAGAATTTGGCTTGAAAATGAAAGGCATACCAAGGTCAGAGCGAAAAAATCTTGTTTCTTCTTATTTAAAGATAGTAGGATTAGAGGATTCTGCCGCGAAGTGGCCTTATCAACTTTCAGGAGGCATGAAGCAAAGAGCAGCTATTGCTCGAACACTGGCCGCTGATCCTAAAGTGATATTAATGGATGAACCATTTAGTGCACTTGATGCGCTAACCCGCGAATCCATGCAGAATCACCTTCACAGGATTTGGATACAAACAAAAAAATGCATATTTTTTATTACTCATGACGTAGAGGAAGCGTTGTTACTCGGAACACGAATTGTAGTCATGCAGCCTAACCCTGGAAGGATTGTAGTTGATATGCCGAATCCGTTACCACGCCATAAATCAATTGAAGAAAATAAACATGTAAAGGAATTTAATGATCTACGAAATTATTTAATCTCTATGATAAGAAAGCAGTAGATACCCGTTATGTAACGCCGACCGGACAACTGGAGGCCAGGACATCGCTTATAGGGATGATCTGGCCTTTTTTGTTGACCCGTATATAAACTAAAAATCATTTCTATTTGAATGAATTAATGAGGAGGAAGCAATATGAGTAAAGATGATCAAACTCAGTTTATTAAAACAAACCTGAAGATTGAACCGGTAGCCGGGAGAATTGGTGCCGAAATAAAAGGGCTTCGACTTTCTGAACATTTAGGCGCTCCGGAAGTTTACGCAATACGGCAGGCTTTGTTGAAATATAAAGTACTTTTCTTCCGTAAGCAGTACCACCTTGATGATGCTGGTCAGGAAGCTTTTGCCCGTCTTTTAGGTGAGCCTGTTTCTCATCCAACGGTACCAATTAAAGAGGGAACACAGCATTTGCTTGAGCTGAATTCAAACGACGGAGGAGGACGTGCCGATGCCTGGCACACCGATGTAACATTTGTAGATGCTTATCCGCAGGCTGCAATTCTTCGTGCCGTTATAATTCCCGAAACCGGCGGGGATACCGTTTGGGCGAATACTGCCGCCGCCTATGAGAACCTACCGGAAGGGTTGCGTGACCTTGCTGATCGTCTTTGGGCGCTGCATACCAACGAATACGATTATGCAGCCCATCATAAAGGCACCTCATCAGCAGACGATTACTACTATAATGAATTGTTTACATCGACGATTTACGAGACCGAGCATCCTGTCGTACGAGTGCATCCAGAGACAGGAGAGCGAACATTAGTGCTGGGGCAGTTTGCGAAGAAAATTTTAGGATTATCGTTAGAAGATTCCAATCATCTCATTTCTGTTCTTCAGGGACATATCACTCAATTGGAGAATACTGTCCGCTGGCGCTGGGCTGTTGGGGATGTAGCGATCTGGGACAATCGAGCAACACAACATTATGCAATTAATGATTATGGAGACCAGGAGCGTGTAGTACGCCGAGTTACTTTGGCCGGTGATGTTCCTGTCAGTATTGATGGACGACATAGTGTTACACGGAAGAAAGTAAAGCCGATTCCGGACAACGTCTAACCATACCATCTTATGCACCGGGCTGTGAAGAGGTAATGCTCGTATTCTATGAGTAAAATAAATATAGCTGTTGAAGGTTGACTTCCTTGTTCATTTATCATAATATACTTACATAAAGTAAGTAATTTGGAACAGGAGGGGCATCATGATTACGATATATCCGGCAGCTTCCCGTTATTCAACCAATCATGGATGGCTGCAGAGCAACTTCAGTTTTTCGTTTGCCGAGTATTACGATCCGAACAACCTGCAATTTGGTCCGCTCCGCGTGTTTAATGATGATATCGTCCAGCCTCTAACAGGATTTGGGTCCCATCCGCACCGTGAGATGGAGATTGTATCCATTGTTCTTCAGGGACAGCTCAAACATCAGGACAGTACCGGAAATTCCGAGGTGCTCGTCCCGGGGGAAATTCAGCGTATGACGGCCGGAACAGGCATCGTCCATTCCGAGTTTAACCCATCCGATACAGAAGACGTGAATTTCCTACAGCTATGGTTCCTGCCGGACGAGAAGGGACTCAAGCCTTCTTATGAACAATTCGCTTATGACCAGGAAGCATTGAAAAATAACCTGCTGCCTATTGTGTCCAAGCGTCAGACCGGTGAACACCGTGTAGCGCATATCCATCAGGATTTGACGCTGTATCTCTCCAGGCTCGATGCCGACAAAACGATTACGTTTAGCCAGCCGGAAGGCCGGCGCATTTATGTATTTGTTATGGAAGGCGAGTTAGAGCTGAACGGTGAAAAGGTGCTGCAAAAACGGGATGCGGCACGCATTAATGAGACGCCGACATTAGAAGTAAAAGCGAAGAATGATACGCATTTCATGCTTATTGACTTACCGTAGACGAAACCGCCATGGTTTTTCAACCGCAACTCCGACATGAAAATTACGGGAAGGCCGGCTGAATTCTGCGATAAGAAAGAAAAAAGAGGAAAGAATGAGGGAATGATTTCCTTCTTTCCTCACGATTTATCGTTCTTCCACTATCATACGCAGCCCGTTTTTCGGGCGGAGCGTCACGACAGGCTCGGGTTTCACCGGATGGTGGCCGACTACAAGACGCATCCGGAATTTCTGTGCAATCGTTACGAGAATCAGGGTTGCTTCCATAATGGCGAAGTGGTTGCCAATACAGACTCGCGGACCGCCGCCGAACGGGAAGAACGCGAACTGCGGAATTTCTTTTAGCAGATTGCCTTCAAACCGTTCAGGATGAAATTCATCCGGGCGCTCAAAATATTCCGGCCTGCGGTGCATGACGTATTGGCTCATCATCAGCGTTTCACCGGGCTTAAACGTATATCCGCCGATTTCTACCTCATCGATTGCTTCGCGGTTAATCGCCCACGCTGCCGGATATAGGCACAGCGCTTCCCAGATAATATTTTCCGCGTATTTTAGCTCCGGTAAATCTTCGAACGTTACACGGCGTCCTCTAAGTACCCGATCAATCTCTTTCCACAGTTTTTCCTCTGCTTTCGGATTTTGTGAGAGAAGATACAGCGTCCAGGACAGCGTATTGGCTGTCGTTTCATGTCCGGCGACGAAGATAGTCATGACTTCATCACGCACCTGCTTGTCTGTCATGCCCGTGTTATCTTCTTCATCGCGTGCCGCCAGCAGCATAGACAGCAAATCGTCCCGGGGAGGTTCCTTGCTTTTGCGTCTTTCTTCAATGATTGAGTAGATGACGCGGTCAAGTGTTTGCGCCGCTTCCTTGAACTCGAGGTTGCTTCTGGTTGGAATATTTTGCGGAATGTCGATGAAGGATGAGGCGCGCCTGCTTACGTATTTAAGGCCGACTTCGATTGTGTGTCCAATATCGTCCGCATCTTCTTTAACATCAGTTCCAAACATCGTTTTTGTAATAATCGCCAGAGTCAATTCCATCATATCCTTTGTGATAATGCGTTCTTCGCCATTCTGCCACTGTCCTATCATCGCTTCCCCGTAATTGACCATCGTATCTGCATAGAGTTTAATGTGGTTCTGACGGAACGAGGGCTGCATCAGGCGGCGCTGACGCATGTGGTGCTCGCCTTCGCTGGTTAAGATGCCTTCTCCGACAACCGCCTTGGCGACTTGAAGTCCTTTTCCTTTCCGAAAATGGGCCTGTTTGGTGACAAGAATGTCTTTAATATAGTCGGGATTGTTAATTAGATATAGATGACGAGGACCGAACCTCAGGTGGACTATGTCTCCGTATTCTCGTGCCGCCCGCTGCAGAAATTCCAGCGGATTTTTACGAAATGACAATAAGTTCCCGGTAATAGGCAGTCCTTTTGGGCCCAGCACTTCCAATTCATTCATATGTATACCTCCATTTTTCTGTGAAAATCATGAAAAAAGAAGGAGAGGGAAGAGGAAAGAAGATCTGGGGAAGAAAAAGGCCTTCGCCT
>NZ_DFMZ01000081.1:11808-15314 GCF_002375825.1 Aneurinibacillus sp. UBA3580 | reverse complement strand
CTCTCTTTTCCTTCATACCTCAAAAGTCAGCCGCCCTTCTCCGCATTTTTATGCCGGGGTTGCGGCTGAGAAGCCATGGTGGTTTTGTTAGCTTGCGTGTTTTCGATTCATGCTATCCCTCTATGCACTACTGTTTAAATTTTTAAAAACGAGAGAAAAAACATATTGAATGACTGGGCTTCTTTTTTTGTACGCCGGTTCAAACGTGGCCTGATCCACTCCAATTTTTTCAGCATCCATTATTCTTGAAGCTAGATGATATATTTTCCTTGTTTACAACTCATACCTAAAGGGGTAGCATTAATGTATATCCCCATTATGCCGAGGTGAGAGTAGATGGAATATAATGATGCTGTGAAGAATCGTCTCCGCCGTATTGAAGGGCAGATTCGCGGAGTGCTCAGCATGATGGAACAGCAGAAAGATTGCCGGGATGTTGTGACCCAGTTGACCGCGATTCGTTCCGCTGTTGATCGCGCTATCGGTTTGGTTGTAGCAAACAATATGGAAGCATGCATTCGCATGGAGATTGAAAAAGGGAACAATCCTGACCATATCATCAAAGAAGCGGTAGACTTGCTTGTAAAAAGTCGCTAAAATGCGAAACAGCACCTTGTGTGCTGTTTTTTTGCATACATAAATTGGGTAGTACATAACGGTAGAGTTCAAAGCGAAAGGTGAAGCTATGAAGGAAATGTTGCTAGGAAGTGTGATTTCTGCGCTATCTACGGGCGTAGGTGCCATCCCCATTTTGTTTTTCCGTTATATCAATCATCATGCGCGGGATACGCTGGTGGCGCTGACCGCCGGGGTTATGATGGCGGCTTCCGTATTCAGCTTGATTCCGGAAGCAATAAGCATGTCCAACCTGTACGTGCTCGCATTCGGCATATTGCTCGGCACGACGACGCTAATGCTTATCGAACGGTATTTGCCGCATGTGGATTTGGAGAATCCGCATAACAAACTCCCGATTGATTCGCAGGCGCTGTTGATTATTTCGGCCATCACAGTACATAATTTGCCGGAAGGATTGTCAGTGGGAGTGAGTTATACAGGGAATAACGAAGCGCTGGGCGGCCTTATTGCACTCGCGATTGGCGTACAGAACGCCCCGGAAGGGCTTCTGGTGGCGCTGTTTCTTGTCAATCAGAATATTGGCCGACTGAAAGCGGTGCTCATTGCAACCCTGACCGGGTCGGTAGAAATTCTCTCCGGCATCCTGGGATATATGATGACCGGCTATGTGAAAGGGCTTGTGCCGTATGGGCTTTCCTTTGCGGCGGGCGCGATGCTATTTATCGTATACAAGGAGTTGATTCCGGAAAGTCACGGGCACGGATATGAGCGATCGGCGACATACGCATTTATTATCGGACTTATCAGTATGCTGTTCTTAATTCAATATTTTGGCTAGTCCAAGGACTCCTCAGAGCGGACGGAGATGCCGTGGCGCAGCAGAAGGGCGGCGGTCACCCCGACGCCTTTTTGTTTTGTGCGGGAGAATGTACCGTCATAGATAGAAGTGCTGCCGCACGAAGGGCTACGCTCTTTGAGAATGGCTTCCGTGGCTTGGACCGTCTGCGCCATAAGCAGCGCCTGGCGGGCTCCCTGCAAAAAGGCCCCGGTTACATCGTTACCCTCGTTGTCAATGACGCGGGCTTTGCCGTCGAGTACGTCAAAACCGTCTCCGCCTACGATTTCCGCCGGATTGCGAGGCGTGGATAATCCGCCCAACTGTTCCGGACAGACGGGAATGGCTTTGCCATCTTTGACAAGCTGTTCAATTTCACTTACCCGATTGTCTTTTTGATCGTAGCGGCATTCACATCCCATTAAGCATGCGCTTACTATTTTCATTACGTTACCTCCTAAATATGACCTTCATAAAGTGTCTGCTATGTTCATTATAACCACAAAAGAAAAGAGGCGACAGCTGAACCGCAGCGGCTCAAACATTGTAACAACGTCCTGAACGGTAAACGTCTGCGTCAGTTCTGTGGCTACCGCGCCCGGTGACGACGGTCGTACGAATATTTTGTTCCGGAAGCTATTTACGCAATCCTTCGGTAATGACGCGTACCGCGAATTTGGTGGTATAGAAACAGCAAACGCATGCACCCGGAATAAACAGAAAAGAGATAGAAGGGATTATTTCGGCAAAAGTAGAATAGCTTGGCGTCTTCTTACGCAAAGCGTGCTATACTTTTTAAAAGGGAAGCCGGCATGCTTTACGAAGAAGAAAGGATGAATAAGAGAGATGCAGCATTTACTTAACCCGAGGGTACGCAATATCCAAATTTCAGGGATTCGCAAATTTTTTAATCTGGTCCAGCAGTATGATGATGCAATTTCTTTGACAATCGGACAGCCGGATTTTGCTACGCCGGACCATATCAAGGAAGCGGGCAAGCGCGCCATTGACCAAAACCGGACTACCTATACACCCAATGCGGGTCTTATGGAGCTGCGGCAGGCCGTCAGCGTTTTTGTTGAGCAGAAATACGGACTGCGTTATGACGCGGCGACGGAAATCATTGTAACCAATGGGGCGAGCGAAGCCATTGATATTGCGCTGCGCACGATTCTAGAAGAGGATAGTGAAGTCATCCTGCCCGGACCTGTTTATCCGGGATATGAGCCGATTATCCGCCTGTGCGGCGCCGTCCCGGTATACGTAGATACGCGGGATACTGATTTTAAGATGTCGGCAAAGCTTATAAGCGAGAAAATTACGGCAAAGACGCGCTGTGTTATTTTGCCGTATCCGTCCAATCCAACCGGCTGCACGCTCGGGCAGGATGAGCTTGAAGAGATTGCCGCTCTGCTTAAGGACAGGGAAATCTTTGTCATCTCTGATGAAATTTACAGCGAGCTGATCTATGGGGGGATGCATCGTTCGATTGCGTCGCTTCCTTCCATGCGGGACAAAACGATTGTCATTAACGGTCTGTCCAAATCGCATTCGATGACCGGATGGCGTATCGGCTTCACGTTCGCTCCGGCCTACATAACGGAACAAATGGTGAAAGTTCATCAGTACAACGCAACCTGTGCCAGCTCTATCAGTCAGTATGCCGCACTGGAAGCACTAACGGAAGGGATGGAAGATGCGGAGGCAATGAAGGCGGAATACGATAAGCGACGGACGTACGTCTATGAGCGGTTGACCGCTATGGGATTTGACGTGATCAAACCAGACGGTGCATTTTACATTTTTCCTTCGATTGCGCAGTTCGGACTTTCTTCATTTGCATTCGCTTCACGTCTTTTGGAAGAGCAGCGCGTGGCGGTCGTTCCAGGTGATGCATTCTCTTCGTATGGGGAAGGGTATATCAGGATTTCTTATGCATACGCGATGGATATTTTGGAAGAAGGACTGAACCGTCTGGAAGCTTTCCTTGCAAATGTAAAATAAACATCTGCCGCATTTCTTGCACCTTTTTCTGTGAAAATCATGAGAAAAGAAGGAAGGGGAAGAGAAAATGAGATCCGGGGAAGAAAAA
>NZ_DFMZ01000081.1:1079-11700 GCF_002375825.1 Aneurinibacillus sp. UBA3580 | reverse complement strand
GAAAAAGGCCTTCGCCTTTTTCTACATTGAAATCATTCCCTCATTCTTTCCTTCATTTTCCTTCGTACCACTAAAGTCAGCCGTCCTTTCCACGATTTTCATGTTGTGGTTGCGGCTGAGATGCCATGGTGGTTTTCTATGTCGATTCACGGAAAAAAATAGCGTGCATGGAGAAAAAAGGAGGATGCGGAATGAGGAAGTATAACGGTCGATTGGCTATTGCCGGGTTCATGTACATCGGAATTTTGGCAATGATTCTCGGATGTACGCCGGATAAAGGTTCAGATGCGGTTCCGCAAAAACAGGCATCCCAGGAAAAGAAGGAACAATCCGCCCTGCCTGTTTCGCTTGCCAGAGAAGCAGTGCCGCTTCCTGAAGCAGACACTCCATACGAACCGGAAGTTATCGCAGAAGGACTTAACGTGCCCTGGGCGCTCGCCATGGCCCCGGATGGGCGGATGTTTTTCACAGAACGTCCCGGTACGCTGCGGATAATCGAAAACGGAAAAGTTCTACCACAGCCGGCGCTTTCATTCCCTCCGCCTTTTGTAGAGAAGGGAGAGGGCGGTCTGCTTGGGCTAGCAATAGACCCTGATTTCTTGACTAACCGTTACCTGTATGTTTACCACTCTTATGAACAGGATGGCCAGATCAAAAATCGGGTGCTACGTCTTACCGAAAGTAAGAACCGCGCCCGCGTCGATAAGGTGCTGCTGGATGGGATTCCCGGTAACTACAATCATAATGGGGGAAGGCTGAAAATTGGCCCGGACGGAATGCTGTATATTACGACCGGCGATGCGCTTGAGCGGGAGCGATCGCAGGAGAAGGATGATTTAGCTGGAAAAATTCTACGCATTCGGCTGGACGGTACCATTCCGGAGGACAATCCGGACCCGAATTCTCCCGTCTACAGTCTGGGACACCGTAACCCACAGGGATTGGCCTGGCATCCAGAGACCGGCAAGCTCTATAGTGTCGAGCACGGCCAGTCCGCTCATGACGAACTGAATTTGATTGAACCGGGCGCCAATTATGGATGGCCGGTTATTGAAGGAGATAAAACAGAAGAAGGCAAGAAGCGCCCTCTGCTACACAGCGGCGAGCAGACCTGGGCCCCCTCGGGAATCGTGTTTATACAACAGGGGCGATGGAAAGGACAATTGCTTGCGGCCAACCTGCGGGGCGAACAAATCTGGAAGGCCGAGCTGGATGGGGAGAATCCGATTAAAGTAGTCTCGCTGAACAGCCTGTTTCCCGGAGAATTTGGCCGGATTCGTGATATTGCAGAAAGTCCGGACGGCTCACTGTATTTTATGACGAATAACCGGGATGGACGAGGCAAGGAACGTTCCGGGGATGATAAGATTATCCGCTTGAAACCTCGTCTCTAAATTCTAATCTTTGTACTGCTTGCTTCATAAAATAAAGAGGAGCTGTGATT
Organism: Aneurinibacillus sp. UBA3580; assembly: GCF_002375825.1. Taxonomy (NCBI): domain Bacteria; kingdom Bacillati; phylum Bacillota; class Bacilli; order Caryophanales; family Paenibacillaceae; genus Aneurinibacillus; species Aneurinibacillus sp. UBA3580. The sequence goes on along the minus strand of NZ_DFMZ01000081.1, from coordinate 10,256 downwards.
AGCTCCTCTTTTCTGTTTCATACGGAACGCCGATGCCGGTAAATCCGAGCAGTATGGTCAGTACGGGACACAGCAGGCAGAAAAACGCGAAAGGCAGATAGTCGATGGTCGAGACGCCCAGCACACCGGTAAGAAATACGCCGCACACGCTCCATGGAACGAGTGGATTGACGACCGTTCCGGCGTCTTCGAGTACACGTGACATATTTTTTCGCGCCAGCCCCAGTTTCTCATATTGTTTTATAAATGCGTTACCGCTCAAAATGATGGACAGATACTGTTCACCGAGCAGCATGTTTATGCCGATGGACGAGAAAGCGGTGGAGGCGATCAGTCGTCCTCTTGTCTCGATAAAGCCGTGGATTAGCTCCATAAGTCGATTGATAATTCCCAGCCGGTACAGCAGCCCGCCCATGCTGAGAGCCAGGAAAATTAGTGAAACAGAGAACATCATGCTTTGCATGCCGCCACGTGTCAGCAGTGCATCGACGGCTTTTATTCCGGTCTTAGAGACAAAACCATCCTGGATGATGCCGGCCATCCGGCCTGCCGTCATGCCCGGCTGCAGCCAGAATGCGAGCACGATACCGGAGAGAATACCTGCCATCAGTGTCGGAATGGCCGGAACACGGCGTATCGCAAGCAAAAAAACCAGGATAGGCGGAATTAAAGCCAGCGGATGGATTGCCGTGTGCTCTATCAGCGCTTTGCGCAAGCTTTCTACCTGTGCCGCCGAATCGGGTGCCGCGCTTCCGACGCCGAGATACAGGAAAAGCACAAATGAGATCAGGAGCGCAGGGACGGTAGTCCAGAGCATATGACGAATATGCGTAAACAAATCAACGCGGGCCATTGTTGGGGCGAGATTTGTTGTATCGGATAACGGTGACATTTTATCGCCGAAGAATGCTCCAGAGACGACTGCACCCGCTGTCAGGGCCGGGTTGATTCCCATGGCTTCTCCCATGCCCATGAGTGCGACGCCGATGGTAGCTGCTGTGGTGAGCGAGCTGCCGATACAGGTTCCGACAACGACGGAGAGTAAGAGCGCTGCGGCAAGAAAATAATTTGCGGACAGGAGATGAAAGCCATATACCATCATTGTCGGCACGGTACCGCTGGCCATCCAGACCCCGATGAGTGCACCGATAAGCAGAAAGATAAAAATCGGTACTAAACCGGGACGCACGCCTTCTATAATTCCCTGCTCGATTGTTGTCCAGGGGATTTTCTTGAAGAAGGCGACAAGAATTAACAGAAACAGACACAAAAGGATAGGAACGTGCGGTGGAGCTTTCAGCCCGATCATGATTGAGCCGATGATGCCAAGCAATAGCACGGTTAGCAGCACCGCCTGGCCTTTTGTAAAATGATGAGTAGTCGTTTCTTCCCGCACGGTAGATTCCCCCCCTTATATAATTTATTACTTAAACGCTTGTTTGCTTTTAAGTGATAAAGTGACTTTTTAAGAATACAAGATTAATAGTTTGTTTGTAAAGTATTATTTTCAAAGAGTAGGGAAAAGGATACGATATAATTAAAGAAAGAAAAAACGAAAAAATGAGGATAAGAAGATGAAATATGGAACAATAAAATGGGACGCTAAAAGCAATCAGTTGCTGTCGACGGTATGCCGGAACTGTCCGGACCCGCACTTTCAGCGGCGATCGGAGGAGTTGCCGCATATTGGATGCTGTGCGTATGAACCGGTGTTTACTTTATTTGAGATATATAAAATGATAGCAGCGGGTGAGACGGACTTTTTCATGGAACAGCTGTACCGTAACCCGCGCAATACCATATATGAATACGAAATTGTAGCGGGAGCATTCATTCATCCGCTGTTCTATAGCCGAGGGCCAGGAGAGTCAGAATCTCCGGCGGAACGGTACGAGCGGCTGCGACAGTCACCGCATACGGCTTATCAGGCGGTGGATGAACGATTGGCGTATGCGGTGTGCCAATTTTTTGTCGACGGCAAGGGATGCGGTCTGAATCCGCATTTCAAAACGAGCATTTGCCGCTCGTTCATTTGTGACGCAGTTGAAGAAAGGTTATCAGAAGAAGAACGCAAACAGCTGTCCGCAAGGCAGCGGATGATCCGGGACGAGGCCGAACCGTTTCACCGCAAATACAGGGCGATATTTCAAGAGAAAGGCTGGACACTGGGGGATAATATTGAAGAAATTATGGTTTACTTGCAAGAGTTGAATCAACAGAAGGCGGAGTGAAATTTCCACTCCGCCTTTGTTTGGATCGAATACAATTTCCCTCTTGCGTTTATACTTAGGAGAGAAACGGGGATTGAATCAAATATTACTTGATTACACGTCTGGCCGTTACATAATATTTTTGGTGCCAGGAACTGTTCAGGTTGCTGATGGTCACATCGTATTTCGTGTTTGCCATGTGCAGCACTTTGCCGTTGCCGATGTACATGCTTACGTGGGTAATGTCCCATTTGTTTTTCTTTGTGCTATAGAAAATTAAGTCGCCTTTTTGCAGCTTGCTCTTCGGTACATAGCTACCCAGTTTTACCTGACGATCATCGTCGCGTGTATGAATGTCAATACCATTTTTCTTGAAAATATAGTATATAAATTGTGAGCAATCCATGTATTTTCCGGGAACATAATTGTGGCTGTACTGCGCCTTGCCGCCCATCAGGCTTTTGCCGGTACGGATGATATTGTCAATGACACGGTTTTCATTTGCCACATTTACCGTTGTGCCGAATTTTGCGGATACCATAGCTGCTTCAGCTTGTCCCGGACCAGCCGCCAGGCCGCCGAGCAGCATACTGCCTGCTAATAATCCTGTAGTAAGAGCTTTGAAACCTTTTTTCATGTAACTTCTCCCTCTCTCTTTAGCCGACGAGGTTAGCTGACGGGTTCGGTCGAAAGGCGCCCGACCGCGCATAAAAGCGCGATTTCACCCCATTTGCTTGGTTCCCCCGTTCCAGATTCTGTATTATCTGGATTAGGCGTTTGTTGTTGTTATTTTTTATTCTCTATAAACGGTAACGTAAATGAGAGAGAAGGGCATTAGCAGATAGATGGCATCATTTCCTTTATTTTCATTTCTAGGTGGAATGACACATAGCCCCTGTTCGCCAAAAAAGCGAACAGGGGCTATGTGTCTGTGATTATGGATTTAGAAATTTGTTGTAAGAAGCCGGTGAGCAGCGACACGAATAGGCATTTCGATCGATGTTTGATAAACATCAAGTTGACCGGCCAGGCGAAACAGTTCCCGGTTTGGCTTGGTATTGACCTCGATAATCCAGACTCGGCCTTTTGTATCAATGCCAATATCAATGCCAAATTCTATGAAATTGCCGAACTTTGATTCGATATGCCGGGGCAGAAGAAGACTGACCCGCCTAATCTCGTCCAGAATGCGCGAAACTTCCTTTACAGAAAAGCGATAACCGAGCAATTCTTCAAGTCCGATAGCACGCCCGCCACTTTGCAGGTTAGAGGTAACGAATTGCTGAGGGGATTGTTTGCCCACCATGCCCGTTATCATCCATTCATCCTGCTCATTTTTTTGAACGAGCACCCGGCTATCGCATATGCTGTTGGGCAGCAAGGAGAGTGCAAGACCCTGCTGCAGAATGAATGTGCGTCCTTGCCGCTGGCACCACGTTAGTAAAAACCGCTCGGTAGCAGGGCACGTTCGCATGATATTACGGATAATGTTATTCTGTCGATCGCGGCCGACCATCTCAAATATATTTCCATTATGACGAATGCGCAGGATGCCTTTGCCTCCTGAACCGTTTACCGGCTTTACGTAGAGAATAGGGTGCTTTCGAATCATGCGCTGCAGTGCACCACGCTGCATTAATACGGTGTCCGGCAGGTAGGGGGCAATGTGTTGGTCCTGGCTTAGAAATCGGTGAGCGTTCCATTTATGAGCAAAACGGTTGTTTAAATAGGTTAGACGGCTTGCGCTGCGATATGCCGCATATTTTTTGAATACCTCAGGCAACATATTGCTGAAACGGTCGTATACGATATGCGGCAGGTGCGTTTTTTTTCTTCTCCATACTTTGGTTTTTATATCATACACGAAGCCGTATACAATTCCCTTGTTTTCATCGATGTCAGCGGGGGAGTAGACGATGAGTCCACAGTTATGCGTTTCAGCGGTGAGAGCAAGGCGCGTGAGGTATGTTTTACCTGCTATGAAATTCCCGTTACGATATGTCAACACTCCGACAAGTGGACGCTGTATGTTCATATTATCTCACTCTTTTCTTTAGTCTCCTCCTCCAACCCGGAACATAGATTTTCCGGGAGCATCTCGTATACAGGCAAACGTAAGGGAGAAACTTTATGAATGGGAATGTCGGGTCTCTCCCGTATCAATAAAAGTTTGCCTGATGCTGGGCGTATTCTACGATGCGCCGCAATGATAATTTACGAATATGCGGTTCGTCAAACTTGCCCGGTTTAGCGTTTGCTTCGATAAACCAGATGCGTGTGGTTTTATCGATGCCAATGTCCATCGATACTTCACCGAGTGCAGGCCATTCTTTTTCAAGCGAGCGAGCGATGCGCAGCGCCATATGATGAATCGATATGAGTATGTTTTCCGGTGAATAGTGCGGAAATGCGGCTGTAAGGACTTCTTCAGGCGATTGTACCGATCCGCCGCGCGGTACATGGGTTGTAATTTTGCCGGATCCCGCCAACCGGATCCCCATACCGGTTACATCCCATTCGCCGCGGCCGTTTTTTTGCGCCAGCAGACGGACATCGAACAGTTTGTTGTTGAATGTGGCCAGGTCGATACCCTGCTGTATAATGTATGGCTGTTTGATTCGGGATGAGAGATACATCCAGACTTCTTCCTTTGTAGAAAATGGTTTGCTTACCGTTTTTTTTCGTTCCTGGTATTGTATCAGATAGCCGCCTGTAGGCTTTCGCTGTACGCGGTAAATGCCTTGACCTGCCATACCGTTTACCGGTTTGACATATACGAACGGATAAGAAGACAGCATCTCATAAAGTATATTTTTCGAAGAAAGCGGTACGGTACACGGCAAATAGGGCAGGACGCCCGAGTCGCGCTGTAGAGCGGCATATAGCTGCTGTTTATTGAAGAAATGAGGATTGTATAGTGTGAGGTTGCGCATGTTCGAAAGTTGTGCCAGCGCAATCTTTACATGCTTTTGCTCTTCCGATGCACGGTTAGGGATGCGGTTATAGAGAACGTGCGGCAGCGGCAGCCTTTCTTTTATCCATTTCTTTCCATGTCGATGGTACAGATAGCCCTGTACGGTACGCGTTTTCCAGTTGATATTTTCTATCGGGACGACGTATACGAGTGCGCCTATCCTCCGGCCTGCTTCGATAATATCAATAAAGTTGCTTTGAACTCCGCGAAACAGTCCGCCTCCTGCCACAGTAAGAATGCCGACGAGAGGTCCTATCGTAAAATGGTTCTGGTGAGAACGAATGCGTACTTTTGCTTTGATGGAATACAGATTGGGCCGTTTGCGTGTTACAAGCATCGTTTTTTCCCAGGAACCGAACCGCAGGCGAACTTTCTTTCGGGAAAGAAGTGGATGCGGCGTTTTGCTCGCGGAGAGGTGAAGGCGCCATGTTCGGTGTAAGGGGTGAATGGACACCCATCCTGTCGCGAGCGTACTCATGAAGTCACCGACTTTGAGCGATTTTGCCAGAGATAATACGCGTAGCGCAGCGGATTAAGTCGTACATCCCGAAAATGTTTCCCTTCTTCAATCTGACGGAAGGAAGCGCGCCCGGGTTTGGAGTTTACTTCAATCAACCATACCTGACCCCAGCGGTCGACTCCAATATCGATACCCAATTCGACCAGGCGCCCATGCCTTCCTTCGAGGAACGGAGGCAGTTCTTTGACGATAAAATCAATTTCCTGATTAATCTTTACCATTTGCTCTTCGCTAAAGTATTTACGAAGGAAAGATTCATACGAGTACGCCTTGCCTCCCCCGCATAAGTTAGACGTGAGGCCATTTTTAACACCGGCGCGTACGGCGCGGCCTGTTTCTCCCCATTCGCCTTTGCCGGTTTTCTGCACAAGTACGCGGATGTCGAATGGAATACCGTCTGGAGTCGAGAGTTGAAGATACGGTTGGGCGATCATTTTCACCTTGAATTGATTGCGTAGCCATAATAGCAGTGCTGTCCGGCTGGGAAACGTGCGGTGAAAAATTTTATTTTTAAAGTTCCGACCATCGACACGGTGGACATTGTTTTTAGATATAACTCTCATTACACCGATACCGAGCGAGTTGCGCATTGGTTTTACGACAACCGCTTCATAATTGTTGAGCAGATCTTTAATTACCTGCATGGATGTAATGAGTTCAGTGGCGGGCATGTGGGCGGCGATGCCGGGATGCTGGATAAGATGGTTGTGGTTCTTAAGCTTGTCGCCCAGCACATGTCCAAGAAACGTAATGGAAGGATTTGCTTTCAATCCTTTGATTTGCGCTTCGTATTTTTTACGGTTGGACAGACGGTCGTAGATTAGTGTCGGGAAAGGCAAGCGAATTTTTACCCATTTTTTCTGAGGGGTATATCGGTATGCCATGACCGTTTTTGTCGTGAAATTGATGTTTGTAGGTAAAATGACGTATACCGGCAGCCCGATTTTTCTTCCTGCCTGGGTCAAGAATGCAAAGAACGTTTTGTCGGGAAAAGGTTGATATTTAGTACTTGGGGTGGCTAGAATGCCCAAATAACCCGAAGGGTTTTTTTTCATTATGATGACCTCCTTCTTGGACGTCGCTTGGCTTGCGGCGTTTTTTTGGGAGCGGACGGAATAAAGCCGCTCCGGTAAAAACAGTAGTCAACCAGTCGAATGACAGAAGGTCGCGACCCTTTGCCGGCATTCGCCAGGGCATTGTTTGTTTTGGAAGGCTTGGAGTTGATTTCAAGCAGCCATACTTTGCCGCTTTTCTCAACACCTAAATCGATGCCGAGTTCCGCATAATGGCCTTCCACACATTTCTCGAATAGTCGGGCGATGAGTAGTGCATGCTTCCGGATGGAAGCGGCAACCATATTGCGTGTCATCGGAGGAAACCCGGCCGCCGTCAGCGCCCCGCCCAGCGGAAGCATGGTCCCGCCGCGCGCCACGTTGGAGACGATACTTTTGCTTGTGGGTGCGCTTCGTCCCACCACGGATGTGATGCTCCACTCGCCGTATCGGTTTTTTTGCACAAGCGCGCGAAAATCCACAATACCTCCCCGCATTTTGATAAGATGTAATCCCTGCTGCATTAAATATTGCTGCTTACCTATGCGAGAGCGCAGCATCTGGTGCAGCGTCCCCAGTGTACGGTATCGCCGTATGACCGTTCCGTTCAATGAAGCATATTGGCATACATAACCGCCATTGGTGCGGGCGAGACGGATGATGCCACGCCCGAGGCTGCCGCTGGACGGCTTCAGGTAGATGTACGGGTGTTTCTGCAGCATAGCTGAAAGTGATGCAACTCCTGTGTACAGCTCGGTATACGGAGAGAAGGAGGCGTTTTCCGGCAGACGGGACATCCGCTCGTAAATGTGCCATTTATCGAGGAATTGTTCGTTAAAGAATAGTACGCCTTTATTTTTCAATATGGCGATTTTCTCCTTTGTCTCTTCTTTTTCTTCAATCCGGCGCGATCCGATGCGATTATAAACACACTTCGGCAGCGGAAATCTTCGTTTAATCCAATGATTGTTGTGATACGTCCACCCATCCGCCGTATTGTTTTCCTGCGAGATTTGATCTAATGTGAAAATAAAACCGAGTCCTCCCCGCAGGCGACAGGTCTGCGATACCTCACGACAGAAATCGGTAATTCCCCCGAACATTCCTTCTTCTGTAGGCGCCATCCGGTAGATTAGCACGCCGACAAGCGGTCCGACGATAAGCTCTCGGGTTTCCGCATGAAAATAAAAGCCGTATGCCATCTCTTCTTCGAGCAGATGAAGTCTTCGTGCGAGAGATTCCCGGATTCGTACAGGAGCAGCGGTGGTGACCGTTTCAAAAGCAACCTTTACTGTTTGTAATCCGTACGTCAGGTTAAGCGAATTTTTGCCGGAAATCCCATGTTTTTTGACAAAGGAGGTCGGGAGCTGTAAATCGATCGCGGTGGGAAGAGACTGATCGGGTATAGGTTGAATCCGCGTATAATGCTGCGGCATGGATCGCTCCCCCTTTCTTACATGCGTGTATCATCCCTTTATCTTATGAGCGAATGAACAGGAGCGTGAGTATTCCATCCATTTGTTTACTGTAGAAGAGGCTGGTACAATAAAAGGAGGAACTTTAGTGAAGCAAAGAAAAGAATGGAGGGTGAAAGTATGAAAATTACATATCATGGACATTCTTGTATACAGGTTTCACATCAAGGCAAATCGGTGATTATTGATCCGTTTCTGACGGGAAACGCTCTGGCAAAAGCAAAGCCGGAAGAAATTGAAGTTCAGTATGTACTGCTGACGCATGCACATGGGGACCATATCAGTGACGCACTTACCATTGCTAAGCGGAATAATGCTACGGTCGTTGCTACGCATGAGCTGGCTACATATATGGGCTGGCAGGGAGTTAAGGTCCATGGCATGAATCTGGGTGGCGCGTACGAATTTGATTTTGGTACTGTGAAGATGACACAGGCTTTTCATAGCTCTGCGATTGTGCTTGATGATGAGCAGAAGATTATCTATGGCGGCATGCCGGGCGGCTTCCTTGTGACAATGGGAGGCAAGACGCTTTATCATCTTGGCGATACCAGCCTGTTCAGCGATTTGAAAATGATTGGAGAGCGCAATACGATTGATATCGCATTTGTGCCAATTGGTGATAACTTCACCATGGGACCGGAAGATGCATTGCAGGCGTCCGAATGGGTTGGTGCAAAACTCACTGTACCTGTGCACTACAATACTTTCCCGGTTATTAAGCAGAATCCGGAAGCGTTCGTACACGGCCTTGAAAGCAGAGGTTTGAGAGGTAAAGTCATGACTGTGGGAGAAGAACTTGAAATATAATAGTTTAGTAACAGTTTTGTAATATATATGTAATATTCATGGGGTATCTTAAAATCGTGATGAAAAACCCCCTTTTATATACCTCTTGTGTTGGAGCGACGGATCAAGTCGCTCTTTTTTTTGTGAAAATAAGGAA
>NZ_DFMZ01000081.1:347-979 GCF_002375825.1 Aneurinibacillus sp. UBA3580 | reverse complement strand
TTTTTTGTGAAAATAAGGAAAAAGGCGTTCCTCTTTTCTTTCTTGCATCTTGTACCACCAATGCGTAAGATAAATAGCAGTGTGAAAAATTTTGAAACAAACAGGTGATTGATACAATGCGTCTACGTAAAAAACCCGGCGTACGGGAAGCGATGGCTACCTATCCGAAGCTGGTCCCGCTTAACGGTGAAGAATACAGGGGCAGATGGCGGGAATTCTTTGGCAACGATAATCCGATTCATGTGGAGCTTGGCACCGGTAAAGGCAACTTCATTACGACGCTTGCGGAGCAAAATCCGCATATTAACTATTTTGGCGTCGAGCTCTACGAAGAAGTGCTGATTAAAGCCGTCAAAAAAGCTGAAGCCAAGGAACTTACCAATATTGCGTTCCTCTGGATTAACATTCGTGACATCGAAAATTACTTCGCTCCCGAAGAAGTGGACAGGATCTATCTCAATTTCAGCGATCCGTGGCCTAAAAAGCGCCATGCCAAACGCCGTCTAACTCATAGCGAATTTCTCGCTAAATACAAAAAGATATTAAATTCAAACGGATTTATTCAACTGAAAACCGACAATGAAGGGTTGTTTGAATTCAGCTTGAACGAGTTTGCACAGGAGTTATTCCTG
>NZ_DFMZ01000081.1:0-235 GCF_002375825.1 Aneurinibacillus sp. UBA3580 | reverse complement strand
CTGCTGAAAGACATCACATTCGACCTGCATAACAGCGAATACGTCGAAGGGAATGTCATGACTGAATATGAAGCCAAATTCGTTAGTCAGGGCATGAAAATCTACCGCTGTATTGCTGCGCATCCGGCACAGTTGGCCGCAAAACTTACAGAGTAAAGTGTTTGTCCGTAATTCTGAAAGTTCCTTTCCGCGCATATACTGTACAAGCATAGAAAAACCACCATGGCGTCTCAGC
>NZ_DFMZ01000080.1:12375-17763 GCF_002375825.1 Aneurinibacillus sp. UBA3580 | reverse complement strand
GGTACGAAGGAAAAGAGAGAAGAAAACGAGACAATGATTTCAATGTGGAAAAAGGCGACCGCCTTTTTCTTCCCTGAATCTTTTTTTCTCTCTCCTTCTTTCTTTATTTCAGGATTTTCGCAGAAAAAGGGGGAGCGGTGTTGTTCAATTTTGATTGGGATTCACTGTTATATCGGGTTATCGCATTTGTCATCGCTTTTTCTATTCACGAATGGGCGCATGCGTTTGTGGCTTATAAGCTCGGAGACAACACGGCGAAAAACGAAGGGCGCCTGACGCTGAATCCGGTCAGTCACGTCGAACCGTTCGGGATGCTGATGATTCTATTCGGCCCGTTTGGATGGGCGCGCCCGGTGCCGGTCAACATGTTCCATTTTCGCGGCAATCGCCGTTTAGGCATGGTGTATGTGGCTATAGCGGGTCCGTTGACGAATTTGATTCTTGCCATTCTGTTCTTGCAGGTCAATTGGTATTTGCTATCTACAGGCACGCTGAATACATGGCCGCAATGGGCGGCGACACTGGTAGGGAATACGATTGCCTGGAGCTTCGCCATTAATGTGGCGCTGTTTGTATTCAATCTGCTACCGGTAGCCCCGCTGGACGGCTCGAAAATTCTGCGCTATTCTTTGCCGCGCCGATTTGACGGCTTTTTTGAGAGAATGGAGCCGTATGGCACGTTTGTGCTGCTGCTGTTAATCTTTATTCCCGCTCTGGGTTCGTTCGTGCTATACAAGCCATACGAGTGGGTGCAGAACATACTGTTTTCCCTGGTGAGATAGGGAGGTGGATGTTTGATGGGTGTTGACATCAAACTGGATACGTTTGAAGGTCCGTTGGATCTTCTGCTGCATTTGATTGACCGGGCCGAAGTCGATATTTATGATATTCCGGTCGTAGAAATTACCGATCAATATATGAGCCATTTATATATCATGCAGGAGCTGCAACTGGATGTGGCCAGCGAATTTCTTGTCATGGCGGCGACGCTGCTTGCGATCAAGAGCAAGATGCTGCTGCCAAAGCGTGAGGAAGCAATGTATGACGAGTGGGGCATCGAGCCGTATGAAGAAGAGGAAGATCCCCGCGAAGAACTGGTCCAGCGCCTGCTGGAGTATAAAAAATATAAAAAAATCGCGGAAACGTTCCGTGAGCGGGAGAAGGAACAAAGCCGGGTATACACCCGGCCGGCCGAAGATTTGAGCCAGTTCATTCCCGAAGAAGAGAATCCGATTTCGAATGTGACAATCTATGACCTGGTAGATGCTTTGCAAAAAGCGTTCAAGCGTGTAAATCGTAAGGAACAAACGGTGAAGGTGCAGCGTGACGAGATTTCCTTAAAGGATCGTATCGCAGAAATTGATAAACTGCTTACGGTTGCGGGCGGACAGGTGTATTTCTCGCAGCTGTTTACGGAAAAAGAATCGAAAATCGAGATTGTAACAACGTTTCTTGCGCTGCTGGAGATGATGAAAAAGCGGACAGTTGCATGTCAGCAGGACGGGCTGTTTGCAGAGATTGTGGTGTTGCGGATGCAGGAGGATGCGGTATGATTGATGTAGAGCGGTTGAAAGCGATCGTGGAAGGGCTATTGTTTGTAGCGGGGGATGAAGGGATCGAAGCGAAGCAACTGGCTTCCATCCTGGATTTGGAACTTCACGAAGTTGTCGCCCTGATGGACGAGATGAAGAAAGATTACAAAGAGCAGCAGCGCGGGCTGCAGATTGTTGAGATTGCACAGGCATACCAGTTTACGACACGGCCCGAGTTCGCTGAGTATTTCGAAAAGTTGGCCTACACACCATCCTATGCTACGCTGTCTCAAGCAGCGCTCGAGACGCTGGCGATTATCGCGTACAAGCAGCCGATCACGCGCCTTGAGCTTGAAGAAATTCGCGGCGTAAAGTGCGAGAGTTCAATCTCGCGCCTGATAAGCAAGAACCTTATTAAAGAGGTAGGGCGGGCCGATGCGGTGGGCCGGCCAATCCTATACGGAACGACGAAAGAGTTCCTTGAATATTTCGGTCTGCGCAGCTTAGAAGATCTGCCACCGGTGCCTGATTTTTCGGCGGAAGGCGCGGATGTGGAGCAGGAAGCGTATCTGTTTTACAAGAAAGATAAAGACGAGAAATAATGCCCTGAGCAAATAGTCTGCTCGGGGCTTTTTTTACGGATAGAAAGCAGGGAAAAACGGCGAGGCGTATGCCGGCCGTTTGTCTTCTGTGTGGAAAAAGGACGAGCGGCAACGTCCGAGAGTTTTTCTTATTCCACTCATAATTTTGTGGATAAGCCATATACATGTACATAGAAAGAACAGGACAAACCGTCATCCGGGATAAGGGGGAGTAAAGTGAGGAAACTCGTTATTATACTCGTTATTTGTCTGTTGATGCTGCCGCAGCTTACGCAGGCGACGGGACCAGCTCCGCCGCCCGTATCCGCCGAAACAGCCGTGCTCATCGATGTCGCGAGCGGACGCATTCTGGCGGAGAAGCAGGGCGATAAGCGAATGCGCATCGCAAGCCTTACGAAGATTATGACCGCCATCGTCGCCCTTGAGGAAGGGAATAGCCAGGATATCGTCACGACGCCGAACAGTGCCTATGCAAAGGAAGGTTCTTCGATTTACTTGAAACGCGGCGAAAAAATGAAAATGGAAGACATGTTATACGGCCTGATGCTTCGTTCAGGCAATGACGCCGCTGTCGCCATTGCCGAGCACGTGGGGGGATCGATCGAGGGATTTGCCCGGCTAATGAACGAAAAAGCGGAGTACATCGGCATGGAGTCCAGCCATTTTACGAACCCGCACGGACTTGACGACAGTGATAATCATTATTCCACGGCACGGGACATGGCCATCCTTACGGCGTACGCCCTGCGTAACCCGGAATTCCGCAAAATTGTCTCTACTGAGGTCAAACACATTCCATGGGAAGGTGAGCAGTGGGATCGCAAGCTATTAAACAAAAACAAAATGCTGCGTTTGTATAAAGGAGCGGACGGAGTCAAAACCGGCTACACGAAGCTTGCGAAGCGCTGTTTGTCTTCATCCGCGACAAGGGACGGCCAGCAGCTTGCCGTCGTTGTATTGAACGCGCCGCAGGACTGGGACGATTCAATGAGCTGGCTCGACTACGGATTCAGTCAGTATCCCCGCACAGATATTGTCCGTGAGAATGAGCGGGTAGGCGAGGACAAGCAGGAAAATGGCGCGATCGCTTACTACAGCAGCCGCGCGTTCTCTTATCCGCTGACTGCGGAGGAGAAGTCGAAGGTAGGTAAGAGGATTGTACGTAACATCAAGCAGCCATTTCTTGAAATCACACTGGACGATACGGTAATCGGACGGGTGGCGCTCACGCTGGAACAGGAGACAATGGCCCAGGCTATCGGGCACCGCTTCACGTCAAATCTGGAGTCGTTCGTACGAACGATGCTGGAGGGAATATAAATGGTTAATTATATCTGGGCGGGCATGATTTTTATCGGTATCGCTACCGCATTTGTCACGGGAAATGTCGAGGCGGTTAACAAAGCTGTATTTGAAGGAGCAAAAACGGGCGTTACCGTCACCTTCGGTTTAATTAGCATCCTGATATTTTGGATGGGTGTAATGAAAGTAGCGGAAGAGGCCGGCCTCTTGAAGCAGATGGCCCGCCTGCTCGGTCCCATCGCCCGCTGGCTGTTTCCGACGGTGCCGAAAGATCATCCGGCATTTGGCTATATTCTGTCCAACATGGCGGCCAATATCTTTGGATTGGGCAATGCGGCGACGCCGATGGGGATTAAGGCAATGCAGGAGCTGCAAAAGCTTAATCCTGATCCTAATACGGCCACACCTGCAATGTGTACGCTGCTCGCGTTGAATACGGCAAGCATTACCTTGATTCCGACTACCATCATTGCCATCCGTATGAATTACAATTCGGTCAATCCGGCGGAGATTGTCGGTACGACGCTGCTGGCTACGTTTATCGCCACATTCAGCGCAATACTTATCGACCGGTGGTATCAACGAAAGGAGTGGAAGCGGCAGTAATGTATGCACTTGTGACACAGCTATCGACCTGGGCCATTCCACTGCTTCTGTCGTATGTATTGGCGTATGCCCTATACAAAAAAGTGCCGGTATACGATACGTTCACATCCGGGGCAAAAGCGGGCTTCGGAACGGCGATTCGCATCATGCCCCATCTAGTCGGGATGATGGTGGCGATTACCATCTTCCGTGAATCGGGTGCGATGGACCTGCTGCTGAAGACAATTCGCCCGCTGCTTGACCTGATACATTTTCCGGTGGAGGTGCTGCCACTTTCCTTGCTGCGTCCGATTACCGGATCCGGCTCACTTGCGATTACAACCGACTTAATCGCCCAGTATGGACCCGATTCCTATATTGGACGTCTGGCGAGCACGATACAGGGCAGTACAGATACGACACTATATGTGTTGACGGTGTATTTTGGCGCGGTGGCGGTACGGAATACGAAATATGCGCTGAAAGTCGGTTTGCTGTCGGATCTTGTCGGCGTTCTCGCCTCATTGTTTGTCGTCTGGATGGTATTCGGATAAGCTCCCGCTTCTCGTAAGAGACGGGAGCTTTTTGCTTAACATTGTGTCCGGCGGACGAGAGAGGTATGATGGGGGAGGAGGTAGATAAGAAATGGAACGATTGCAAAAAATTATGGCCCAGGCAGGGGTAGCTTCACGGAGAAAGTGTGAAGAATTCATTTTGGCCGGGCGCGTGAAAGTCAATGGGATTGTTGTGCGCGAGCTTGGCTTTAAAGCCGACCCGTTGAACGATGAGATTGAGGTGGACGGCAAAATCATCGCCCGTGAGCGTCCTGTGTACTTTCTATTAAATAAACCGATTGGCTATATTACATCCGTTACTGATCCGCAGGGGAGAAAGACGGTATTGGATTTAATGAATCGGGTGCAGGAGAGGATTTACCCGGTAGGAAGGCTTGACTACGATACGTCCGGCCTGCTGCTCCTCACAAATGACGGCGAGTTCGCCAATCACATCATGCATCCGCGCCATGAGCTGGATAAAGTGTATGAAGCGGTCGTAAAGGGAAGGATGGAAGAAAGGGCGCTTGCACGGCTCCGACAGGGGGTCATGCTTGAAGACGGAATGACCGCGCCGGCTGAAGCGGTCCGGCTTCGCTATCAGGAAAAAGAGGGGACAAGCGTGATTCAACTTACCATTCATGAGGGACGCAACCGTCAGGTGCGGCGGATGTGCGAAGCAGTCGGCCATCCGGTTGTTAAACTGAAGCGTATTCGCCTGGCCTTTCTTACGCTTGATGGTGTGCCGGAAGGAAAATACCGTCCGCTAACGGGAGAAGAAGTTGCACGCCTGACTTTTGCGGTACGAAGGAA